>JAKAIQ010000122.1 GCA_021825035.1 Deltaproteobacteria bacterium
TGCAACCGAGCTTATAGGCCAGAAGATACGCCTTTTTCACGTCTTCCGGCGCGGCGCCTTCCGGCAGGTTTATGGTCTTTGAGACGGCGTTATCCGTATGCTTCTGAAAGGCCGCCTGCATCCTGACATGGGCTTCGGGGCTGATGTCAAAGGCGGTTACGAATATGTTTTTTATGGCCTCCGGCACGTCGTCCCTTTCTCCGATACCGCCGCCGCCGGCTATGAAATCCATAATGCCCGCGCTGAAAAAACCTTCCTCCCTGGCTATTTCCTCTACGAGCGGGTTAAGTTCGGGCATCATGACCCCGTCGAGCACGTGCCTCGTATAGCTCAAGGAATAGAACGGCTCTATCCCGGAGGAGCATCCGGCTATTATGCTCAATGTCCCGGTCGGGGCTATGGTGGTGGTCGTTGCGTTCCTTACCGGTACTGCGCCGGGCCTGTCGAATATCGACCCCTTCATGTTGGGGAACGCCCCCCTCTCCTGCGCGAGCCTCGCCGACTCGTCCCACGCGGCCGCCTGTACCCGATCCATCAGCTCCTCGGCGAAAGACAAGCTCTCATCGCTTCCGTACCTTATCCTCAGCCTTACAAGCATGTCAGCAAAACCCATCACGCCGAGCCCTATCTTTCTATTTCCTTTTGCCATGGCGTTTATCTCTGGTGTCGGGTATCTGCTCATGTCTATGACGTCGTCAAGGAACCTTACTCCGAGCCTTACCGTGTCCTCGAGTTTCTTATGATCGACAACCCAGGACGCGGCCGTTCTCTTCAGCATCCTGCCGAGGTTGATCGAGCCGAGGTTGCACGGCTCATAGTTCAAAAGGGGCTGCTCCCCGCAGGGGTTCGTAGCCTCGAACTCGCCGAGGGCCGGGGTCGGGTTTGCGCGGTTTATCCTGTCTATGAAAAGCACCCCCGGCTCCCCGCTCTTCCAGGCGCTCTTCACTATGAGCGCGAAGACCTCCCTGGCACTCTTCCTGCCTGCCGGTTTTCTTGTCCGGGGGTTTATAAGCTCGTAGTCCGCGCCTTTTTCGAGGGCATCCATAAAGGCATCCGTAACCGCCACGGACAGATTGAAATTAACAAACTCGGTTGGGTCTTCCTTCACGGTTATGAAGGAGATTATGTCGGGATGATCGACCCTCAAGACCCCCATGTTCGCGCCCCTTCTGGCTCCGCCCTGCTTTATCGCCTCGGTCGTAGCGTTAAAGACGCGCATGAAGGACACCGGCCCGCTCGCGGCCCCTCCGGTCGAGCCGACCATGTCGTTTGCCGGGCGGAGCCTCGAAAATGAAAACCCCGTTCCTCCGCCCGATTGGTGTATCATGGCGGTATTCTTTATCGAGTCGAAGATGGAATCGAGAGAATCGCCGACAGGCAGGACAAAACACGCCGCGAGCTGCTGAAGCCTCCTTCCGGCGTTCATCAGGGTCGGGGAATTGGGCAGGAACTCAAGGGATGACATGAGGCGATAAAAATCATCTTCCGCGCTCTTCAACCCTTCCGGATAGAGCTTTTCAGCCTGAGCCACGTTCGAGGCCACACGCCTCCACATCCCTTCGGGCGTCTCCACCACGCGTCCGGCATCGTCTTTCTTGAGATAGCGCCTCTCGAGGACGGTAATCGCGCCCTCGGAGAGCTTCGCCTGCGGAAATGCCTTCTCCTCCACCGCCTCATTCATAAAGACCTCTGCCGGCCCCTGTTCCTAAAAATCTTAGCAGAATATCCGCAAGTTGCAATAATGCTCGCCCTGCCAAAAAAGAAGGACGGATATGATGATCATCCGTCCTTCTCATGTTTGTCCTGCAATGAAAAATCGAACGGCCTTCGACTAAGAAAGGCCCTTTTCAACGAGGTCTTTTATCTGGTTCTTCGGCACTGCCCCTACAACCTGATCGACTACCTTGCCGCCTTTAAAGAGTATAAGGGTGGGGATGCCTCTTACGCCGTATTTTCCGGGCGTGGAAGGATTCTCGTCGACGTTCATCTTCGCCACCTTCACCTTTCCGGCGAACTGGCCGGCTATCTCGTCTACCAGCGGGGCTATGGCCCTGCATGGGGCGCACCAGCTCGCCCAGAAATCCACGAGGGCCGGCACCTCGGATTTGAGTATCAGGGTTTCAAAAGTAGAGTCCGTAACGTGAACGATATTCTCGGCCATCATCCGCTCCTTTCAAGCCCCTCCCTTCGATTTACGGGAGACGACTCATGAAAAACTCAGCTTATATGAACTATAGTCAAATGATGATTCCGTGTCAACCATTTTATCTGCCGCTCGGCATACGGCAGAAACGCCGGGAAACGCTGGAAAGATAAAACGAGGAACTTTTCACTTGACAGGGAAATTGCGAAAATGGAAAATGAATGATTATGAATGATGCGACTCGTCTCGAGATGCTCGAAGGCACGGCCCGGAAGCTGTCCATAAAGTTAAGTTACGAAGATCTGAAAAAGGGAGAGGTCGACAGCCACGGCGGCATTTTCAGGCTGAGGGATGAAAGGCGCATAATAATCCATAAAAACCTCTCCGTGGCCGAAAAGGCGGATGTGCTGCTCGAGATCCTCTCCGGACTCGACACCGAGGGGGTCCACCTGCCGCCGGGCGTGCGCGAAAGCATGGAAGGGTTGAAAAAAAGACGCAAGGCGGCGGACGGAGAAGAAAATCATACCCCCTCCGATTCCGTTCTTTGACTGTGCCTTTAAATAATGGTATTATATTACCCTTGGGCTGCAGTCGCGTCATGATGAACGCGGGCGGTCATATCCGGAAGCGGAGCCGATGGTTCATTAACAGCTAATCAACTCGAGCGCATGCGCGGCCGTGTGAAGGCCGCCAACCTTTATTCACCGATTCCTTTGAGGTTTTTGACGTTCCGCTCCTTATAAACTGGGTTAGCGACATGAGCCCGCTAAAATTTCCCCGCCGACAAACCTTTTATTCCGCCGGCGTAAACTTGATTGCAGGCTTGTAAAATCGTGGAAGACAGGCGTCAGCGCACGAATCAAGCCGGAGGAATCGCGTTATGATCTTTTCGTTTCTTTACGGTGCTCCGCCCAAAAACGGCGAGCGGCGCAATCCGGAGAAGGATTGCAAAATCGATGAAAAGACGGCCTCCGGCATGGAGCCTCGGCGACATCCTGTTCGCGGGTTCCTGCCGGTCATCCTGGCCGCGGCCATTGCCGTGTCCCTCCCGGCCATGTCGTTCGCGAAAGCCGGAAGGAGCCGCTCTTCCACCGACCTTTCAAACTCCTATTTTTATTACATGAACGCCGCGATACTCCGGGAAAGCGGCGATACCGAGGGCGCGATCGAGTTCTACAAAAAGGCCCTCGACCTCGACCAGTCTTCGGCCGTCCTCCTTTCTGACCTTGGGGCGCTTTATCTCGGCAAGGGAGAGACCGCGCTGGCAAAGAAATATCTCGACAAGGCGATAGCGGCCGGGCCCAAGTACGCCCCCGCGTATGTAAACAGGGCTGAACTCGACAGCGCCATCAAGGACGACAGGGCTGCGGCGGCGGATTATGAGGCCGCGGTGAAGCTCGATCCGGACAATGCAAAGGCCTACCTCCTCCTTGGCGCGGTATACGGCAAGCTCAAGGAATATGACAAGGCCGAAGCCGCTTTCAAGAAGCTCTCGGCCATTAATCCCGATTCCGTAATGGCATACTACTACCTGGCGAAACTCGAATTCGAGAAATCCAACTACCCGAAGGCCGAGGAATACTACTCCAGGGTCATAGAGATGAGCCCGGGCCTCGGCGCGGCGTACTTCGAGCTCGGCATAACATACGAGCTTGACAAGAAAATGGACAAGGCCGAGGGGGTGTACCTCAAGGGTCTCGAAGCGGCCCCCGGCGACCCCGGCATGCTCGGCAGGCTCGGCGCCATATACCTCCAGCAGAACAGGCTCGACGCGGCGCTGAAAGAGTACAGGGAACTTGAAAAACACGACAACACCAAACTCGAGGCCATGGTCAAGATAGGCCTCATATACTTCGAGCAGAAAAAATACGACGACGCCATCGCGGAATTCAACAATATCCTTTCCATAAGGCCGGAATTCAACAGGATACGCTACTACCTCGGCACCACGTACGAGGAAAAAGGCGATACCGAAAGGGCCATAAAGGAATTCGGCTCGATACCCGTAAACGACCCGAGCTTCATCGACGCCAAACTGCGTCTCGCCTACATATATGAAAAAGAGGGCAAGCTCGACGAGACGGTAAAAGAGGTCCAGGACGCCATAAAGGCAAACGGCGAAAACCCGGAGCTGCTGAGGCTCGAGGCCTCTGTCCTGCGAGAAGCTAAAAGATACGGCGAGGCCATAACGGCCATCAAGAAAGCCATAAAACTGAGCCCGAAGGACGCCGAGCTGGAATTCATCCTCGGCGTCCTTTATGACGACGCGCACATGGAGAACAAGGTCATCCCTGCGATGCAGAAGGTCATCGAGCTCGACCCCAAACACGCCAACGCCCTGAACTACATCGGATATACGCTCGCCGAGAAAGGCATAAGGCTCGACGAGGCCGAGAAGTACATTAAAAGGGCCCTTGCCATAGAGCCTGAAAGCGGCCACATACTCGACAGCCTCGGATGGGTCTATTATAAGAAAGGCGACTACGTCAAGGCCATAGCCGAACTTGAGAAGGCGATAAAATACCTTCCGAAGGACCCGGTAGTGCTTGAGCACCTCGGAGACGCGTACCTGGGAGGCAACCTCAAGCAGAAAGCCCTCGACAGCTACGAATCGGCATTAAAGGCGGACCCGACGAACGCTACCATCAAAGAAAAGATGGACAGGCTCCGCGCGGACCTTAAAAACCTGAAATAACCTTGCGCAAGAGAATCTATCTCCTTCTCGTTATTCTAACGCTTTACGGCTGCGCCGGACTGAAGCCGCCCGTTACGGCGCCGGCGCCCGGCTCAAGGCTTGCGCGCGGGATCAAGGCCGACGCGATCGTCGAGCTGGAAAAGGGATCGACGCTGCGCGGCAGGGCCCGCATCCTGGCCAAGGCGCCGGCTTCCTTCAGGATCGAGGTTCTCGGGCCCTTCAACATCACAATGGCCCTCATAATAAGCGACGGGAAATCCCTTTATGTCGTCTCCGGGGCCAGGGAAAAGGAGTACCTGTGGCAAGACCCCTCGTTCCCTTACTCGTTCAGGGCCGAGGACGTCGTTTCGTCGCTTCTCGGCGAGCCGCCAAAGACGGCAGGCGCCGTTGAAAAAAGCGATTACGCCGTTTCTTCGGGGAGCGACGGAAACGTCAGGATCACGAGGATGAAGGACGGCAAGCCCGTCCTTACCGTGGTCATGTCGGATTTCAGGAACGTCTCCGGGGCGCGCCTTCCTTTCAACGTCATGATAGAGGACAAACGGGAGGCGCTGAAGATAAAATATTCATCCGTCGAGATAGACCCGGTGTTTCCCCCGGATTCCTTCGTCATAACCCCGATCCTCTCGCACTGACGCGTTTGGCGGCGCGGGCAAGGGCTTGCCGGTTAAAATCGGCGATGTTGACTGTCCCATCTTTCTGTGATATAAATAAAGAATATCGATAGTTCCCGCTCTTTCCTTTAGTAAAGGTACTAATGTTAAAATCCGTTATCCAATCTTTCAAGACCGGCGAGCTTGCCGTATACCCGGCCCATGGCGTCGGGATGGTGACCGGGACCGAAACGAGAGAGGTATCAGGGGTACAAAAGCACTTCTATATCCTGAAGATCCTCGACACCGAGGCCACGATCATGGTGCCGATCGACACGGCTTCGTCCGTGGGGCTCCGCAAGATCGTCAAGAGAAGCGATGTACCCAAAGTATACGAGATCTTGAAGAACAGGAAGGACGTCGCGCTCGACAACCAGACCTGGAACAGGCGTTATCGCGAATACAGCGACAAAATAAAGAGCGGCTGCGTGATGGAACTGGCGCGTGTGCTTCGAGACCTTTACATGCTCAAGCTCGACAAGGAACTTTCATTCGGCGAAAGAAGAATGCTCGATACCGCCAAGAGCCTTCTCGTAAAAGAAATCTCCATAGCCAGGAACATAAAGCAAGAAAAAGTGGAAGAGGAATTGAGCCGTATCATGCAGCGATAGGGAATGCCGGTGTTCATAGTAATGCGCGCTTTGCTCATCATATTCGCCTCACTCAGCGGATATCTTATAGTCTCGGAGATTGCGGGCAGCCACCTCGCCTTCATAGGCCTGGCAAGCGGAGTCCTCATAGCCCTGATAGCCATAGGCTTCGAGGAGAGGGTCAAAAGAGTCCCCTTACGGATACTGATGGGCGGCTCGGCCGGACTGATAACAGGCCTCGTCGTTGCAAATCTCCTCACCTACCCGCTCGTACTCAACTTCCTGAACGACAAGGACCTTGAAGCCGTGGCATATCTCCTGGCTAACAGCGTCATCGGCTATGTCGGCCTGAGCATAGGCATGAAAAAGGGAGACGAGTTGGACGGCAGCTTCAGCCTGTTCAGGGAAAAAGAAAAAAAGGATAAGATACATAGCGCGCCCGCGAAAAAAACCGGGCTGCTCATCGACACGAGCGTAATCATAGACGGAAGGATAGCCGACCTCTGCGAGACCGGCTTCATCGAAGGGCCGATAATAGTCCCGAAGTTCGTTCTTCAGGAGCTTCAATATATAGCCGATTCCCCTGATTCGGCCAAAAGGTCC
>JAKAIQ010000123.1 GCA_021825035.1 Deltaproteobacteria bacterium
TAGAAATGATTTCCCCGTGTAAAGGTCGGCAACACGCAACGGTCAACAAAGGAGGCACGATTATGAGACTTTCCACTGACGAGCTCGAATGCGGAGAAGCGTGCATTGAGGATCATTCATCCGTCGCCCACACCGGCTATAAGGCCAAGAACGCCCTGAGAGGCTTCCGCTGCTGGTATGTCCCGTTTCTCAAATCCCGTTACTACGGCAACCAATTCCGCCCGCTTCTTTCCTATCTGTACACGGAGTTCAAGTGCAACGTCAACTGCTACTACTGCTATACCTGGGACAACAAGCTCAAGGGCATGACCCTTGAGACGGCAAAAAAAAGCATCGATTTCCTGAAATCCGTGGGATGCCGGGTCGTCGCGATAATGGGAGGCGAGCCGCTTCTGCGAAAGAACTTCATCCTTGACGTCATCAGGTACGGGGCCGACAACGGGTTTTTCATGTACCTTCCGACAAACGGCATATTGCTCGACAGGGACTTTATCGACAGCGCCGGGGAGGCCCAGGTGGCGGCGATAAACCTCGCCCTCGACGTCATCGAGGAAAAAAAGGGGCTTCCAAAGGCATACAAACGCGTTGAGCCGCAGTTCAAGTACTTGGTGAAACAGAAGGAAAAGTACGGCTACATCGTCTTTTTCAACATAAACATAACGACGGAAAACCTCGATGACGTGAAGCTCCTCACCGAAATAGCCCATGACCATAATATCGGCACCGATTACCATATAAATGAAATGCCCGTGATAGACATGGAGCATTACAGATTCAAGGACAAGGGGTTGTGGATCACCGAGGACTATTACAGGAAAACCGAGGATGTGATCGACTGGCTCATCGAGAAGAACAGGCTGGGATACCCGATGGTGAACTCGATCGAGCATCTCAGGGCTATGAAAAACTTCATCCGGCATAGAAATATCCCCTGGAAATGCAGGGCCGGCCACAACTCCCTCGTCATACGGATGGACGGCACTCTTGCGCCGTGTTTCGAGCTCTACGCCACGGAGAAAGACTGGGGGAGGATATTTGAGCATAAATTCAACGCGAGGGATTTGGAGCTTCAGAAGCAGGAGTGCAACAAGAAATGCCTCTCGACATGCAATTACCAGGTACACCATTATTACAACTCGTACACGGCAGGCCTTCAGTGGGTCTACAAACACTTTCACAGGGGCTTTTTCCACAGGGAGCGCCGCAGGGCCGAAGGCGGCCGGCGGCAAAGAGGCGCTACGCCGTAACAACCAGCAAAAGGAGGTAATCTTATGCCGATAGACCCTGTCTGCAAGATGGAAGTAGAAAAAGAGGACGCCGCTGCGGAAACCCTGTACAGGGGAAACAAATACTACTTCTGCAGCGAAGACTGCAAGGATAGCTTTGAAAAGGAACCCGATAAATATTCGGAGAAGAAGAAAAAAGCCGGATAACCGGGGATATGCGTCCGCTCCATAAAGAAAAGGCGCGGCCCGTCACGCAGGGCCGCGCCTTTTTATATGAAGGCCTGGTATCCGCGGACGCGGATACGGCCTAATGGTCATGCATCTGCTCGGCCTCGACGCTTTTAATCTCAGGGGCGAATTTTTTTATGGTGCTTTCGACCCCGGCCTTGAGCGTCATTGCCGCCGAAGGGCATCCTCCGCAGGCGCCTACGAGCCGCACCCTAACCGTCTTTGTCGTGTCGTCTATGTCCAGCAGCTCGACGTCCCCGCCGTCGGCCTGAAGATACGGCCTCACCTGGTCGAGGGCATCCGAGACCTTCTTTCTCAGCTCCTCGCCTGTGGCCTCGGGCAACTTCAACTTTGTTATGTCCACGACCCATTCCTCCGGCCCGTTGCCGGAGTACGTCCACGAGAACCGGCCCTTATATTCCGCCTCGAACTGATAATGGAGCGGTTTCGGGTCGTGGTCGTTTATTATCTGAAGGGTGTCTTCCGGCTCCATCTCCTCCCATGCGTCGAAGATCCTTGAATGCCGCTCAAACACCGGAATCGTCCTTAAATCGAGTTTTGTGGTCTCAGACATGTTCACGCCTCCTCATAAAAATGAACTGGCGACTCAAGCGCCTGTTTCTCAACGCAACGAACCCGGGCCGTTCATGGCCGGGCTCTCAAGCCCGCCGTAAAAACCGACGATAAAATTATACCATATCGCCCGGATATCAATATGATTTATATCATTATGGAAAACGGGAGGGGCGTCCGGAATGTCAACCGCAGCCGATGAGCCTTTCGACGTCGAAGTCGCAGGCCGTTCTCGATGCTATCACCCATCTGCCGGATTCCCCCAGCAGGTCGGCTTCCACCGGGTCATCGAGCATCTTCTTATCCTTACCAACGGCTATGAGCACGACAGGCCTGAGGGAATGATCGGGATTCTGAGCCTTGACGACCGCCGTCTCGCCGGTATTGAGCTCCACGACCGTGCCGATCGGATACAGGCCGACGCACCTTACGAGCCTTTCGACCGTTTCGGCCTCGAAGCTCCGCCCTCTCAGCGCGAACATCTTCTTCAGGGCCGCCTCCGGCGCGATGGCCTCCTGATAGACCCTGCGGCTCGTCATCGCGTCGTACACGTCCGCGACCGATACGACCCTCGCGAACGGATGGATATCGGCCCCCGACAGGCCTCCCTGATAGCCGGAGCCGTCGTATCTTTCGTGATGCTGAAGGACCGCGAGCCTGGCATCTTCACCTATGAGGCCGGTTCTGGATACGATCTCAAAACCGAGAGAAGCGTGTTTAATCATCTCATTGTATTCGGGCTCCGAAAAACTCCCCCTTTTATTGAGCAATCCCTCGGGGATGAGCGTCTTGCCTATATCGTGCAATATGGCTCCAATGCCGAGGGAGCGCAATTCGCCTTCGCCGAGGCTCATGTGCCTGCCGATGGCGAGCGAAAGGACGCAGACGTTCACCGAATGGGTGAACGTGTAGTTATCGAAGCTCTTGAGGCGGACGAGGCTTAAAAGTGCGTCCCTATTTCTGAAGATGCTGTCCACCATCTTGCCTACCATCCCATGCACTGCGCCGTAGTCGGCCTCCCTGCCGAGCCGTATCGAATTCATGAAGCTTTTTACGAGCCCCTCGGCCTCGGACTTGATATCTTTGGCCCTGGCGAGTTCCGCGGCAAATGGAGCTTCGGCCTGGCCGGCCGGGACGTCGCCGCCTGAGGCCTCGCGCCCGCCGGTCCCGGCAGGCCGGCCTTTGACGCCGGCATCGTCCACGGCGAAGCCGCCGTCCTCCGGCCCGTCGTCGGCGTTTATATATATGGCCGCATAACCGTTCGAAAACCTCCGTATTTCCGACTCGTTTTCAAGAAGGATGTTGTTTACAAAGAAGAGCGCGCCGCCGCGCCCTTTTTTTTCGACGCCGCAGACGCGCATGCCGGCCCTGAGCTCGCTTATGTCTATTTTCTTCATCATGTCGAATTTCCCGGCCTGATTTTCATCGCCGCCTGACAGGCCATTGTATTTATCGTCACGATATGGCGATAACTTTAGCCCATTCAGGCCTTTTTCCGGCGACGTAACATTTCTTACATCGCCGTGGCCTCTTTTTTTGTATAATCATCAGGGCATAGGCCGCGGCATGGAAGTGCCGGGGCTCCGGGAAAGAGCAAAAGATTCTTCTTGACAAACCATTTGAAAGGGGATTATTTTTCGGAAATGAAATATTTAAGGACTTTTATACCGTTCTGCGCGTCGCTTGCCGCCCTTTACGGCTGCGCGGGCCTCGACGGGCAAAAGAAACTCGACGACCTGAACAGCAGGGTCGCAACCCTCGACTCCTCCATCGATAGAACGAACGCGAAGATAGAAGACCTTGACAATAAGATCCTCCTGCTCAACGAAAAGATAGAAGCGTTGAAGCATGGCGGCGCGGCACAGGTTCAAAACGCCAGGCCTCTTCCGCCGGAAGGGCTTAAGGTGGTAAGCCTCGGCCAGGACGGAGGAAGCAACGGAGGACAGCCCGTAAAAAATGCGCCGCCTGCGCCGGATGCGGCTGGTTCCGCGGCGCCGGACGATAGGCCCGAGGACATGTATAAACGGGCCCATGAATTGTTCAACGATGGCAGATACGGGGAAGCGAGGGCGGCCTTCTCGAAATTCCTCAGGTCATACCCGTCGAGCAAGCTCTCCAACAACGCCCGCTACTGGATAGGCGAATCATACTATTCCGAAGGGGCTTTCGACAAAGCCCTGCCTCTGTTCGAGGAAGTTGCCATAAAGTTTCCCGACGACAACAAGGCGCCCGACTGTCTTCTCAAGGCAGGGATGTCTTACCTTGAAATGAGCAATAATGGAAAGGCCAAAGATACCCTCGAAAGGCTCCTGAGGCAATATCCCGGGTCTGAGGCCGCAGAAAAGGCAAAAAAAACGCTCGACAGGATGTCAACCGAGTAAGGGGGTAGGATGAAGATAAAACTTTTTGCGATACCGGCTCTGACGGCGGCCTTTTTTACCGCGGCCGCGGTTTTTCCTCATGATGCGCCGGGCGGGGAAGCGGCTCAAAAGGGGGATTCTTCCTCTTACACGATAGTCAGCCACGACACATTGTGGGGCATATCAAAGAAGTTCCTCAAAGACCCATTGAAATGGCGGAAATTATGGATACAGAACCCCTATATAAAGAATCCTGACCTCATATATCCGGGGAATACCGTAAAGATATTCCCCGACGGAACCATAGAGATAGTGAAAGGGCCGCCGGCAGAGCAGCCGGGTCCCCCGAAAGGACTTCCCACGATAGTATTGGAACAGCCCGAAGACAAGGTGATAGTGCTCCAGAACACGGCGTCTCCGGCGATCGAGGCAAAAAAAGCCCCGGAGAAGACCGTTGAGCGCATGGCCCCGAACATGGCAAGGGACGCCGTGCCAAGGAAGGGTTTTATCGCGCAGGGCGAATTTGATGCCGCCGGCGTAATCATAGAACCGCTTGAAAAGGAAGACCGGCTTTATGTGACAAAAGGCGAAAAGGTGTTGCTGTCCCTCAAAGACGGTCAATCCGCCAAGACCGGCGACAGATACGCGATATTCCTCGAAGGGAAAAAGATATTCCATCCTGTTACCAATGCATACGTGGGCAACGCCACGGATAACCTCGGCATCCTGACCGTTACGGACACAGCCGCGGGCCGGGCCGAGGTAGGAGTGATTGACGCGTCATACAAAGAAATCCCGCTCGGCGCGAAACTCACTCCGTTAACGAAAATCCCCAAAGAAGTAGTGATAACGAACCCCGGCTCCGAAATCAAGGGATTCATAATAGCGGCCGTCGATGACAGGAAGGAGCTTTCCGAGGGCAATATGGTCTATATCGATAAAGGCAGGGAGGACGGCGTCGCTACCGGCAACGTCTTCAAGGTATACAGGGACCGGAATAGAATCAACGATCCCATGCGCGATAAAGGCACCCTTGGTATACCGCCCATGGATCTCGGCTCTCTCATGGTGCTTGACGCCGCGGAGAAGACGTCTTCTTGCGTTATCCTCAATAGCCTCAAGCTCATAAACGTTGGAGACAGCGTTATGGCCAAGCCTTCGGCAAAGGAAGTTTCGGCAAAATAATCCCGGGTATCCGGCTTTACGCGAAGGGGGATGGCAGACGCCATCCCCCGGTTCGTTGGGCGGTAGCCGCGAGAGCAGGGCATAATGAATGAAAAACGGCTCAAATACTGGCTCGCGCTGACGAGGATAAGGGGCGCCAGCTCCCTCCTTAAAGGCCTGCTCGATGAATTCAATGAGCCGGAAGAGATATTCGCCGGCGCCAAAGCGGCCCTCCATGGCCATACGCCCGCTTTCTTGAAGAACCTGAGGGAATTCAGCGGCTGGGACTGGGTGGAATACGAAATACGCCTGATCATGGAAAACGGGGTCTCGGTCGTCACTTATAACGACCCAGGCTATCCGCCTCTTCTGAGGCAGATAGCCGACCCTCCGTGCCTGCTGTATGCGAAGGGGGCCATGGCTTACGACATGGCCCCGGCAATCGCAATCGTCGGTACAAGGAATCCGACCCATTACGGCCTCAGGATGGCCGAATCCATATCCAGGGACCTGTCCGCGGCCGGCGTCATCGTGGTAAGCGGCATGGCCAGGGGATGCGACATGGCGGCCCACAGGGGGGCGCTGTCTGCCGGAGGATTAACGGCGGCGGTACTGGGCACCGGGGTCGATATCGCATACCCGAAGGAAAATAAACGACTTTATGAGGAAATCGCCGGGCAAGGGCAGGTCGTCTCCGAATTCCCGATGTCAACGCCCCCGGCGCCGTATACCTTTCCGCAGAGGAACAGGATCATCGGGGGGATGAGCATGGCAACCCTTGTCATAGAAGCGCCTTTGAAGAGCGGTGCCCTCATGACCGCGCGGTTTGCCCTTGATTATAACCGGGATGTTCTCGCCTGCCCTGGACAGGCCTCTTCGATGAAAAGCTCCGGCTCCAACAAGCTCATCAAAGACGGGGCCTTCCTCGTGGAAAGCGCGCAGGACGTACTGGACGCGCTTTCGCTCAAGCCCGGCAAGGAAAAGAACCGGACGCCGGACCTCAGCCCTGATGAACTCCTTCTCTATCAGGCCCTTGGAGACGAGACGCTCCACATAGACAGCCTGGTCGACAGGACAGGGCTCGGCGCCGGACGGGCGTCGGCAGCGCTTCTCGACATGGAGCTTAAGGG
>JAKAIQ010000124.1 GCA_021825035.1 Deltaproteobacteria bacterium
GTCCGTAAGCTCGTCGAGGTCTCCGTCGAGTATCTCGGAGAGCCTGTGGAGCGTGAGGCCTATCCTGTGGTCCGTGACCCTGTTCTGCGGGAAGTTGTACGTCCGTATCTTCTCGCTCCTGTCCCCGGTGCCGACCTGCGACTTACGCTCAAGGGCTATCTTTTTCTGCTGCTCGCGCGTCTTCATGTCGAGGAGCCTGGACATGAGTATCTTCATCGCCTTCTGGCGGTTCTTGTGCTGGCTCTTCTCGTCCTGGCAGGAGACGACTATGCCGGACGGGATGTGGGTCATCCTGACCGCGGTCTCGACCTTGTTCACGTTCTGGCCGCCATGCCCGCCGGCCCTGAAAGTATCGACCCTTATCTCGTCGCTCTTGATGTCCACCTCGACCTCTTCGGCCTCAGGCATGACGGCGACCGTCGCCGTGGAGGTATGCCGCCTTCCGGAGGCCTCGGTCTCCGGCACCCTCTGCACCCTGTGCACGCCGCTTTCGTACTTGAACCTCGAGTACGCGCCCCTGCCCTCGATGCTCGCTATTATCTCCTTGAAGCCGTTAAGCCCCGTGGGGCTCGAACTCAGGACCTCTACCTTCCAGCCCTTTTTCTCGGCGTATCTCGAATACATCCTGAACAGCTCGGCGGCGAAAAGCGCGGACTCGTCCCCGCCCGTACCGGCCCTTATCTCGAGCATGACGTTCTTCTCGTCGTTCGGGTCCTTCGGCAGGAGCATTATCCTCAGGCGCGCCGTAAGGTCTTCGCTCATCCTCTGAAGGCCGGGAAGCTCCTCCTTGGCGAGTGCCCTCAATTCCTCGTCCCTGCCTTCGAGGATAGCCCTGTTTTCGGCGATATCCTTCTCGGCCTTGCGGAGTTCCCTGTACACCTCGACTATGCCGGCTATCGAGGCCTGCTCCCTGGCGAACTTCTGGTACTGCTCCGGGTTGGAGGCGACCTCAGGACGGGCCAGAAGGCCGGAAAGCTCCTCGTATCTTCTCTCGACTTCGACGAGTCTGTTAAGCATGCGCGTTCCGTATTTTCAAGGATAATGGGATCGTCCGGCCCGGAGCGCCGCTCATCCGCGGCATATCGAAGAACTCCGCCATGGATGCCGGAGATTCTTCATGGCGGGAAACGGCCGTTTGAGTTGCCCGCCTCGACCCGCCCTTAAAAGGGCTGCATTGCGGCGGACACCCGTTAAAAGACGGACGCCCCATGGACGCTAAAGGGCCCTGAACTTCTCCCTTATCTCCCGGGGCCGTCCACAGGTCAGTTTCCCCTCGCCGCAGGCCCCGGCCACGCACGACGGGCCGCTATTTCCGAATATCGCCGGGGCCTCCTTCTTTGCCAGGGCGAGCATGCGCGTTGCCATATCGCGTATCTCCCACTGCGCCCTTTCGCAGCACCTGAGCTTGAAAAAGTGAAGGAGTTCCCTCGCGTTCATGGTGACGATTATCTTCGTCGCGGCCGCGTTCGGCAGCAGAAACCTCGCGTCCTCGGCGGCAACCCCGCCTTCCACGAGCTCCCTGTAGAGCCTGTACGCTCCCCTAACGGCCTTCTCGAACTTCTTTTTCTTATCGGCGTCCCCGCCTATGGACGGCGGGATGACGAAATCCGGAGTGTCGAACTTCACGTACCGCTGGCTCTGCTGGGAGTACGATGCAAGCCGGTGGCGGACGAGCTGGTGGGACGTCGCCCTCGATATCCCCTCGACGCCGAACGTGAAGGAGGCGTGCTCAAGGACCGACAGGTGCCCCATCTTCAGTATCTTTCCGAGAAATCTTTCGAGCGGGATGCCTTCGACCTTTTCCCTCAGCTCCTCGACCGTGGAGTCCGAATAGCAGAGCCTTGCGGCCATGGCCACGGTCTTTTCGGGATCGGGGGTAAAATTGAGGAGAGTCACCTTCAAGCGGAACCCCTGAAAGCTCCTGCGGATCAGGCTCCCTTTCTGCGGTACCTGGCGTTGAACTTCTCGATCTTTCCGGCGGCGTCCATGTATTTCTGCTCGCCGGTGTAAAACGGATGGCAGCTCGAGCATATCTCGACCGAGATGTCCGTCTTCGTCGAGCGCGTCTCTATCACGTTCCCGCAGACGCAGTGTATCTTCGCGGTATGGTATTCCGGGTGTATCCCTTCCTTCATCTGAATCTTCCTCCCTGTAATGTGCGTTCAGGCCGGCGACGCATTTTCAAAACAGTTTAATACTTTATATTAACAACTGCACGGCTTGAGCGCAAGGAAAAAGAAATGACAACGCGCCCCGCCCTGGACAGGCGAACCCGTCAGGCCCCCGCCCGGCGAAGCCCCGTTGCCGCGCGGCCCTGTCCCGGCCCGGCCTATTTGCTCATGGATTCGAGGAAGGCCTTGTTCGAGGGGGTATGCGCTATCTTGTCGAGGAGGAACTCCATGCTTTCCACGGGGTTGAGGGGCTGGAGCACCTTGCGCAGTATCCAGATCCTGTTCAGGGCCTCCTTCGTAAGGAGCAGCTCCTCTTTCCTCGTGCCGGACTTGTTGAGGTCGATGGCCGGGAATATCCTTCTTTCGGCAAGCTTCCTGTCGAGGACTATCTCCATGTTGCCCGTGCCCTTGAACTCCTCGAATATGACCTCGTCCATCCTGCTCCCGGTGTCGATGAGGGCCGTGGCCATGATGGTAAGACTCCCGCCCTCCTCGATGTTCCTCGCGGCCCCGAAAAACCTCTTGGGCTTGTGCAGCGCGTTCGAATCGACGCCCCCGGAGAGGACCTTGCCGCTCGGCGGCACGACGGCGTTGTACGCCCTGGCGAGCCTGGTTATCGAATCGAGGAGGATGACGACGTCTTTCTGGTGCTCGACGAGCCTCTTCGCCTTCTCTATGACCATCTCGGCGACCTGCACGTGCCTCTGCGCGGGCTCGTCGAAGGTCGAGCTTATGACCTCGCCCTTGACCGACCTCTGCATGTCGGTCACCTCCTCCGGCCTTTCGTCTATGAGAAGCACGAGAAGCGCGACCTCCGGATGGTTGGTCGTGATGGAGTTGGCGATCTTCTGGAGGAGCATGGTCTTTCCGGCCCTCGGAGGCGAAACGACGAGGCCCCTCTGCCCCTTGCCCACCGGGGTGAAGAGGTCCATTATGCGCATCGAAAGGTCGCTTCCGGGCGGTATCTCGAGGTTTATCTTGGACTGCGGATAGAGCGGCGTCAGGTTGTCGAAGAGTATCTTGTCCCGCGCTATCTCCGGGTCCTCGTAGTTCACCTTCTCGACCTTCAGAAGCGCGAAGTACCTCTCGCCCTCCTTGGGAGGCCTTATCTGCCCGGAGACTATGTCGCCGGTGCGGAGGTTGAAGCGCCTTATCTGCGAGGGCGAGACGTAGATGTCGTCCGGCCCGGGCAGGTAGTTGTAGTCCGGGGCGCGCAGGAACCCGAAGCCGTCCGGCAGGGTCTCGAGCACCCCCTCCCCGTATATGAGGCCGTTCTGGTCGCTCTGTGATTGAAGGAGGGCGAATATAAGATCCTGCTTCCTCATGCTCGACGCGCCCTCTATGTTGTATTTTCTGGCGAGGGTCGCCAGATCGTTTATCTTCTTGTCTTTCAGTTCCTTGAGGTTCATGCGAATTTACTCCTGTGTGTTTTGGGTTGGATGAAATACGCGGCAGGGCCGAAGCCGAGGCTATCCCGTAGACAATCCGGCGCGGCTGAAACCGGGGCCTGGGATATTTCCAAAAAAGATTATGGGCGTCTTGCGAGACAATTTAGTCAGGACTAATTCCTAAGGGCTCAAACGGCTGGGATTGGCATATTTCTAAAAAAAGACTATTGCGCTTTGCCAGATAAATCTCGTCAGGGTCAATTCCTCCGGGCTCAAATCTTCGGGATTGAAGCGAGAGGCATGAAATACTTTTCTGAAAACACCGATTGATAGGGTAATTTCACCTTAGCATGGAACCCGGAGGCTGTCAACCCCTTTTTGCGCTTTTACGCCAAACAGGGGCCTGAGCCGGCGTCACAGCGTCTCAAACGACGTCAATATCGAAACGGCCGCGATAAAGACGAGCCCGGCGAGAAAGACAAGGTCGGCGGCCTTCTCGTAGACGTCCGACTTTTTTCCGTCCGTCCGCATGGAGACGTACGAGAGGACGCTCGCTCCGAGAAAAAGGATTATCGCCATCGCGACCGACCTGTCGACGAAGACGCTTATCTTCCTGTCGATCTTCCAGAGCTTGATGAAGTTTACGAGCAGGAAGCAGAACCCCAGAAGGCTCGAGGACGTCGAGAGTATGTGTCTGGATATGTCCCTTCCGTTGCCGCTCTGCGCCATGACCGCCTCACCTCCTGATCGAAGTTCGCCAAAGGAAAGAGTTTACCGCGGATATTTTAAAAATTCAGAATATTGCGGATTAAAACAATTTAATCGGGCCTTGCCGCAGGAAGAGTCAGGGCCGCCCGGCATGCCGCGGTTCGATGATCCGACCCCGGCCTCGCGCAGCTACTCCTCCGTCTCGGTCTTCCTCTTCTTCCCGAAGACGAAGGCGACGAGTATCCCGGCCACATAAAGCACGATGAGCGGCCCGGCCATGAGGAGCTGGCTGAACACGTCCGGGGTCGGCGTCAGCACGGCGGCGACGATGACTATGAAGACTATGGCGTACCGCCACCACCCTATCAGTTGCCGGGCGGTGACGATGCCGAAGCGGGCAAGCACGAGTATGAGGAGCGGCGTCTGGAATACGACCCCGAAGGCTATGAGGAGCCGCGTCACCATCGAGAAATAGAGCGACATCGACACCATGGGCCGCAACCCCGGCCCGGAAAAGCTCAGCAGGTACTTGAAGGCGAACGGCAGGACGAGAAAATACGCGAAAAGCGCGCCGCTTATGAACATGACTATCGAGAAGAAGACTATCGACAGAAACCACTTCTTTTCGTGCCTGTGCAGGCCCGGGGCTATGAACGCCCATATCTGGTGGAATATCACGGGGCTCGCCAGTATCACCCCGCCAAAGACGCCGACCTTGATGTAGATGATGAAAGGCTCGACCACGTTCGTGAAAACCATGTACTCCGCGCCCTTCGGAAGCGCGGGTATGAGCGGGACTGTAAGGACATAATATATCCTGTCCGAAAAATAGTACGCGATGGCAAACCCGACGGCAGTCGCGATCGCGGAGTTCACGAGCCGCTTCCTCAACTCGCGCAGGTGATCGACAAAGGACATGTCTTTCGGATTTTCTTCGGGCTTCGTCTCTTCCATGTTTTTAGCGGGCAGGGTTTCCCAAGCTCTCGATGGCCCTCCGGCGAAAGAATACGGTTTCGGCGCCCCTCTTTTTTAAAAAGGGGACAGGGGAGATTTTCAAAAACGATCTAAAATCCCCCTTATTCCCCCTTTAGAAAATGGGGAAGATTGAAGCTCCCCGCCGCAAACAGAGGGAATGCGCTCGCGACGCATTTTCAATTCTTTTTCCGGCCACGGGCAACGGTCACGGTCTGCTTCTACGCCTTTTTTTCGGAGGACTCGGCGGCGGGCTTTTCGGGCGCGGCCTGGGCGCCCTGCGCGTCCCTGCTTTCCTTCGGGGGGGCGGCCGCGTCCCCGGCCCTGTCGAGTATCCCGGTCTCTGCCTCTTTTATGTTCCGCTTGAGCTCTTCACCGGCGCGCCTGAACTCGATAAAGGCCTTGCCGACGGCCTTCGCTATGCCGGGGAGCTTTTCCGGCTCTATGAAGATGACCGCGATTATGACTATGAGGATTATCTCTGAAAGGCCTATTCCGAACATACGATACCCTGCGTTATACAGCGGATGGGCGCAAGAAAAAGCGCGGCCGCGGAGCGGGCCTCAACCCGGCGGGAAATACGGCCGCCCTTGCGGCAAAAGCGAAGCCGCCGGATATTCCTGAGGCGTCGCTCAGGGGTTCTGCACGACCATGACCGAACACTTCGCCGTCCGAAGAACCCTGTCCACGTTGCTTCCGAGAAGCAGCCTCGACACCCCTGTCCTGCTCGAAGCCCCCATGACCACGAGGTCTATCTTCAAGCCCCTGACCATCTTCACTATCTCCTCGTAAGGCCTTCCGCCGAGGACCTTCAGCTCCATGTTCCTGTAACCCTTGAACCGCCCGGCCGCGAACTTCTTGAGCGCGGCCATCGCCGGCTCCCTCGCCTCTTTGTCGAGCCTCTGGTGCGGGAGCGGGTGCCCGTAGAAGTTCGTGGCGTAGTCCCGTATGTCCACGACATAAAGGACATAGAGCCTCGCTTTGTTGGCTCGCGCGAGGCCGAGCGCGCAATCTGCCGCGGTCTCGGACGCCTTTGAAAAGTCTGTTGGAAAGAGTATCCTCTCGAAGCCTCCGGGCTTTTTCGCCGCCATAAACGCTCCTGTTCCGGAATTTTTTCGCAGACATATAATATTATAATGAAGATTCGGGGTTTTCAACAGAAATACTGCAAGCGGCCGCGTCTTTAAAGAATCGATGGGCCAGGGGTGGCACGCGCGTAAGGACGGAGGCCGGGCAAGCGAGGAGGCAGGAACTGGGATGAAAATAATCCTTAACGCCGCTTCCCCGCACGGCGCAGGCAACCGGGTCTTTAAAAAATCCTATGGGCCAGGGGTGAATCGCGCGTAAGGACGGAGGCCGGGCGAGCGAGCCGGGGCGGAAAGACGCGAGCAGTATCTCTGCGAGCGTCCTGAGCGGCGAGCGAGGAGGGTTGAGGCCG
>JAKAIQ010000125.1 GCA_021825035.1 Deltaproteobacteria bacterium
TTCGGCAATGCCTGAGAAGGCATTGCTGCGGTTGCCATGGAACCTACTTTTGCACTAACTGGCGACATTAAATCCGAATTCCCATTTGTTATTGCATTGCTTTGCTCGCCCTTCGGCAATGTATGCAGAGACATTAATGCAGGCGCGTTATGGCCCGCACCTGTACTTACGGGTTTCTTTAAATCAGGAGCCTTATTCAGTCTTTCTTTTTCGAGGCGTTGCTCGTCCTGCGACAAGGCATGCAAAGGCATGAGCGCTGACGCCAGGGAGCCTGTGCCTTCACTAACGGCTGCCATACGGTCATCAGCCCTTTGACGACCATCCTCGGCGCCGGTATTATTCTTCAAGGCTTTAGACATCGGCGCCAAGTCCTGCGCCGATGACCGCCGAGTCCGGCCCGGCAACATTTCGATATCGATTCCGCCGAAGGATTTTTTCCCTTCGGCAAATTCGTTTAATTCATCGTCTTTATTGGCGGAAGCATGCGCGACATTTCCCGGGACGGGGGCTGATGGCGCGGCGCCATTAATAGCAGTGGACAACGGCCCCATAAAAGTCTCAAAATTCAGGGACGCCGTGCTATCTCCAGCCGATACGGATGAAATCGGCGGAGCTTCACTGTTGTTTTTGCTTGATATGGATAATCCCATCGTCACCAATCTCTTTGCGAGTCATAAAGACGCTTCATTAATTCTTTAAAAGCAATCAGTGTGCCAAATCAAATTCATGGCAATTTATAATGAAAAAACAGCTACTTGGACTTTCCGAGGATTAAAGGCTGCGAAACACGGGAAATATGAGAGGGTACAAAATTCCTGTCCTTGGGTATTTTTTTCCTGTTCTGGGTTTTTGATTCGGAGAGGATGTCAGAGGCTGATTAAATGGATTTCCGACGATTATTTTTTAATCTCCATGTCCTGGCTCAGCTTGACCGATTGGTTTACATCCATGAAACTGAGTATCTTAGCCGCTTTTTTTTCGCTCAGGGAGGACAGGATCATGACGGCCATGTCCTCATTAGCTTTTTGAAGCCGTACTGCCGCGTCCTCAGGTCTCATCATGTCATAGATCTTTACGATCTTTTTTATCCTGTCGCCATTGATCTCGTCAACCTTCTTAATCAACTCATCTATCCGGCCACGCACCGCATTAAGTTCGGCGATCCGGGCATCGACGTCCTTTTCTATGGACAAAAGCCTCTCTTCCTTGACCTTGACCTCCCTTTCCCTCGCATCAATTTCTTTCTGCCTTGCGGCAAAGGATGCGATAAGGCTCCTTTCCTTCTCCCCATCGGCGATCGGGTTGTAACTCCGGGACATCTGCGTCGAGATTTCCCGGGTCTCGGCGTATACCGGAGAGCCTTTCAAGATATATGGCGAAAACCAGATGGCAAGGATGACCATCTTTAAGACGATTATCGAAACGAGGAACTTGCGTCTACTCATGGGTTTTCCTTTTGAATCTGACGGCAGCCATGTCGTCGGATATCTTCTGTGCTTCCCTGTTGGATCCCTCCACAAACAAGTTGTACGACCTTTCCTTCAGGATTTCCACCGCCTTCTTGTTCTTTGAAGCCTCGATAAGGCTGCGCCTTTTTTCCTCGAGCCCCGCCTTGACCGAGCTTATTATTCTCGCCTGTTCTTCTATATGCTTCTTAAGGCCGGTCACATAAGTATAGTAAAGGTCGAGTTCCTGGCCTGCCGCGTTCTCTTCCTTCAATTTATCTATCTCTTCCGATGATTTCCGGTACAAATCCTTCAGGGCCGCGAGCTTCGACTCTTCCTCCGAAAGTGTTCGTAGCGCTTCGCTGAACTCCTTTCGGGATAATTCCTCGAGCCTTTGCCGGAATTCGTACAGTGGTTCGAGCTTGAAGCTGAATTTATTCATTGGGCATTTTCACAAAGTCATATGCCGAGGCTGAAAAGTCTCTGGAGCGTATCCTCGTAATCGACCTTCTCCGAAACATCCTGCTGCAGGAAATTATTTATTTTATCAATCACATTTATCGCATGGTCTACCTTCGGGTCACTGCCTTGCTTGTAAGCGCCGATACTTATGAGGTCGTACGCCCTTTTGTAAGTGGCAAGTATCGACTTCAGCCGCAACGCGATCTTCTTATGCTCCGGGGTAATTATGTCAGGCATTACCCTGCTTATACTGACAAGTATGTCTATGGCCGGATAATGGCCCTGCGCCGCTATGTCGCGAGACAGCACGATATGGCCGTCAAGTATTGAACGCGCGCAGTCCGCTACCGGATCATTAACGTCATCGCCCTCGGCCAGTATCGTGTAAAAACCTGTTATGGAGCCTGGCCCTGCTGACGTCCCGGCGCGCTCAAGGAGCTTCGGCAGGAGCGCAAATACCGAAGGCGGATACCCCTTCGTGGCCGGAGGCTCGCCCACGGCGAGCCCCACTTCTCTCTGCGCCATGGCGAATCTTGTTATCGAATCCATCATTAAAAGAACGTTTTTCCCCTGGTCTCTGAAGTATTCGGCTATGGCGGTGGCCAGGAGCGGAGCCCTCATCCTGAGTAGCGGCGGCTGATCAGATGTTGCGACGACGAGGACGGATCTCTTGATCCCGTCCCCGAGGTCCTTTTCAATGAACTCTTTAACTTCTCTTCCGCGTTCTCCGACGAGCGCGATAACGTTTACATCCGCCTCCGTGTATCTGGCCATCATCCCGAGAAGAACGCTTTTACCCACGCCGCTTCCGGCGAATATCCCTATCCTCTGTCCCTTGCCAACAGTAAGAATCCCGTTTATTGCCTTGACTCCAACGTTTAAAGGGCTGTCTATTCTCCTTCGCGATAGCGGATTCGGAGGCTGCGCGTAGAGCGGGTATTCCTTCTCTAATTTCGCGGGCCATTCACCGTCAAGAGGATCGCCAAGGGCGTTCATGGTGCGGCCGAGAAGACCGGCGCCAACGCCTACGGTCGCGCTTCTTCTTTTCGCGACCATCCTGCTTCCAGGCCCTATACCCCTCACCTCTCCTAAAGGCATAAGAAGGATCTTATCGTCGGAAAAACCAACGACCTCGCATTGAACCGGCGCTCCGCCGTCTTTTGGATACACCTCGCAGAATTCGCCCACCGACGCGCCGACGCCGTTGCCTTCCATGACAAGGCCTACCACCCTGCTAATCCTCCCGTGTATCCTGACCGGAGCCGATTCCTCCACCATTCTTGCGCGACTTCTCAACGATTCTAAAGTTTCAAGAAGCATTTTTAAGTTTCTCTTCTATCTCTGACATGACCGAGTCCAGAGTGGCGTCCACTTCGCCATAGTTCGTCTCAACGACGCAGCCGCCTCGTCCAATGGAATCGTCTCCCAGGACGACCACCCCCTTGACCCCTTTGCCGTATCTGGCAAGTTCTTCGCTGTATTGACCCACGATCCCGCAGTCTTTTGTGTTTACCCTGATTATGACCTCTCCGGCCGCAACGACAGCCTTCATTGCAATCCTAACGCAGTCAAGTACTCCATCCCTCTTCGTATCAACTTCCCTCCTGATAACTTTTTTCGATATTGCCATGGCAAGCTCGACCATCTCTTTTTCACAGGAAGCGAACAGAGTCTCCTTGAATACGGAAAGTTCTTTAAGTATCTTTTCGAGACCGTTAAAGGCTATCTCTGCTTTTTGCCTGCCGAACTCAAATCCGGCGCTTTCGCCGGCCATGAAACCCTTCTCATAGGCCTCTTTCTCTATAGCAAAGATTTTGTCTCCAACATCTCCTTCGCCGGGTCGCTCATCGGCGACAGCCGTCTTATCGCCTTCCACTTCGCATTCACGCAGGCTTTCCAGGACGAACGGCTGAGCCTGCTCTATTCCGGTATCTTTATATATCTTAGAAAACGACATCGCCGCCTCTTTTGACTATCTTTCCTTCCTGTTCGAGCCTGCGAACTACTTTTATTACCTCCTGCTGAGCCCTTTCCACATCGCTCAGTTTCACCGGTCCCTTGGCTTCCATGTCCTCTTTCATCAGCTCGGCTGCCCTTTCCGACATGTTCTTCAGAAACTTTTCCTTTAATGCGTCCTCGGCGCCCTTGAGAGCTACAATAAGCACATCGGAGCTGACTTCCTTGATTATCTGCTGCATGCCCCTGTCGTCAATCTCGATGATATCGGCGAACACGAACATCTTTTCCTGGATCTTGATCGCGATATCAGGGCTTATCTTCTCAATGATATCCATAATGCTGTTGTCGGATTTCGATCCCTTAAGCTCCAGGTGGTTCATAATTTCGGCGGCGACCTTTACACCCTCCACAGTGCGTCCCTCAGAACCGCCGGCATTAAGCATATGCTCATTGAGCATGAGTTCGAGGTCTTTAACCGCCGAGATGGGAATGGTCTTCAGCGTGGCGATGCGCAGCATTACCTCGCCTCTTACCCTCTCGTCTGCGATATTCATCAGCGTCTGAGCGGCGCGATCAGGGTCGAAATGCGTCAATATCAGGGCTATTATCTGAGGATGTTCGGATCTTATGAGGTTGGCAACCAACGCCGGGTCCATCCACTTAAGCGACTCTATGCCGCCCTTTTGCGTCTCCCGCGTAAGCCCCTCTACGACGGGTTTCGCCTTTTCAGGCCCAAGGGCCTTTGTAATAAGATTTTTAGCGAATTTCATACCCTCTACGGTGATTTCCCCCCTGTTCACCGCGTCGACAAGTTCTCCCAGCACCTGCTTTCCTACATGAACTGGAACAGTATCTTTTTTTACAATGGTGCCTCCGACTTTTTGCATTTCATCAGGGGTCATGAACTTGCAAACTTCGCCGGCAAGATCCTCTCCAAGATGCATGAGCAGTATGGCGGCCTTTTCAGTCCCGCTGAGTTTGTTGACGTTTTCCTTGGCCATTACTCCTCCCTTAACCATCCCTTGAGAACCATGGCGACCTGCTGCGGATTGTCCTTGACCTGCTTTCTTATTTTGACAAAAGCATCATCCGCGGTATTCCCGGCCTCCAGCGAGAGGTCCGTTCCTCCTCCTGAAAGGCTCTTCCTGAGGTCGGCAGGCAACGGCGGGGCCACGTGCACTTTAACGAGCGGTCTTACTATGAAGAGTACCAGAAGGACAACTACGAGAAGGACGCTCGCGTACTTGATAAACATGGGTATCATGTATGGCTCTATGATAGACGGTCTGTCTATCGCGGCAACGACGCCCTCCTCGACACCGGCTTCGAATGGCGAACTAACTACGGTTATGACATCGCCTCTTTTTTCGGAAAAACCGACGGCGGCCTTGACCATATCAGTATATTTCGCGATCTCCTTGTCATCTCTTGGAACAAATTTCCTTACCTCTTTTCCTTTCGCGTCCTTGGACACCTCATATATGCCGTCTACGAGGACTGAAACCGTTAACCTCTTAATGGAACCCACCGGCTCCACTACATGGCTGACGACCTTATTTATCTCGTAATTTACGACGTCGTTCTCCCTCTGTGACTGAGGCTGTTCGAGATTTGCGTTGGCACGGTTCCGATTCTGGCCCGGCATGTTGGAAAGCACACCCGGAACACCCATGCCAGGCGTCCCGCCTATGGTTTTCTCGAAATCCTTTTGCTCGCTCCTCTTCACCTGGCTTTCCGGATCATATGTCTCCTCCGTCCTTTCAACCTGTCTATTATCGAGGTCGACGGATACTCGAGCTACAGCCTTATTCGCTCCCACTACCTTTTCGAGCATGGATTGAACGCGGGATTCGAGGTCTTTTTCAATCGATGTCTTATACTCAAGCTGCGAAGAACTTAGCCCCACGATGCCGTCTTCCCCGGATGCCCTTGTCCACATTTTTCCCATGGTGTCCACAACAGTGATGTCGCCAGGCTTCAGATTGTCAACGCTATTGGAGACCAGATGGACTATCGCGCTTACCTGTCCAGGCGTCAAAGACTTGCCCGGTTTCAGCCTGACGACTATCGAGGCGCGGGCCTTTTTCTGTTCGTCGAGGAATACTCCTTTGTCAGGCATGACCAGGTGCACCCTTGCGCCCTCTATCTCTTTTATCTGGGCTATGGTCCTTGCCAGCTCGCCCTGAAGGGCCCTTTTATAATTTATCTTCTGCACGAAGTCCGTAACCCCAAAACCCGATTTGTCAAAAATCTCGAACCCTACCCCTCCGCCCTGGGGCAATCCTTCGCCGGCGAGCTCCATCCTCGTTTCGTATACCCTGTCGGCGGGCACGTATATGACGGGTCCTTCGATCTTATACGGTATTTTCTTCTCCTTGAGCTTCTCCATGACGGCGCCGGAATCTTCGGGTGAGAGCCTTGAATAAAGAATCTGATAATCCGTACCCTGCGACCAAAGGAATAAAATTATTATAACCGAGATGAGAAGCGCCGCTCCTCCTAAAACTATTGACAGCATCATCCTGCTGAGCGATTTCAGATAGTCGAGCATTTTTCCCATGGATTACACCTGTGTTTTCATTATCTCATCGTATGCTGAAAGAAGTTTATTCCGTACCTGAACCATGAGATTGAAGGAAAGACTGGCTTTTTCGATCGCTATCATGGTTTCATGTATATTTTTTACCTCGCCTTTCGCCAGTCCCTCTATGGCCCTGTCGGCTTCGTTCTGCAGATCATTTACCCTGGACATGGA
>JAKAIQ010000126.1 GCA_021825035.1 Deltaproteobacteria bacterium
GGTCGGGATATATCAACATCTAGGTGCTCCCGATAGGCCACCCCGGCCTCGCTGAGAGGTACTTCATAATCGTTTTTGAAGAGGCAGGCCGATCGGACCTTGCGGAGCAGGAGGCGCCGCCGGGGCCGAAATTATCGGGAAAGGAAGCCGAAAAGATCGCGCGTCGGGACAACCGGATGGCCCAGCTGAAAAAGGAGCTTTCATCCACCAAGGAATATCTGCAGTCGATAATCGAGGAACAGGAAAGCGCGAACGAGGAACTGCGGAGCGCAAACGAGGAGATCCAGTCCACGAACGAAGAGCTCCAGAGTACGAACGAGGAGCTGGAAACGGCCAAGGAAGAGCTCCAGTCCACGAACGAAGAGCTTAATACCGTGAACGAAGAGCTGGAGAACAGGAACATCGAGCTGATAAGGCTGAATGACGACCTGAACAACCTTTTGACGAGCTTCAGGATCCCGATTCTCATACTGGACAGGGGACTGAGGATCAGGCGGTTCACGTCCATGTCGGAGAAGGTGATGAACCTGCTTCCCACCGATATCGGACGGCCCATGGCCGACATAAAGCCCAATTTCACGTCCACGAACCTCGATTATCTCGCGAAGGAGGCCGTCGATTCCATGTCGGCCAAAGAGGAGGACGTGCGGGACCAGGACGGGCGGTGGTACACCATGCGCATACTGCCGTACAGGACTTCGGACGACAAGATCGACGGCGTGGTGATACTTTTCATCGATATAGATGGCCTCAAGCATTGCCTCTCCGAGGCCGAGGAATCGCGCGATTACTCCCAGGCGATCGTGGCGGCGGTGGGCCGTCCGATGCTGGTCCTGGACCACGACATGCGCGTGATGTCCGCCAGCGCTTCTTTTTATGCGCTGTTCGACGTAAAGCCCAAGGAGATCGCCGGGAATTTTTTCCACCGCCTTCTGAAAGGCAAGATGGCGGTTCCAAGGTTGCGCGACCAGCTTGAAGAATTGATCTTGAAGGGCGAGCCATTCTCGGATATCTCTCTGGACGGGGATTTTGAAAGGGTCGGCTATAAAAAATTGAAGGTCGGCGGCCGCCCGGTAAATTTCGGAAAAGAAAATACAAGGATGTTCCTGGTTGAATTTGAACCGGCGGCCGGGAATAATCGCTGACAGGGCGCGCCTTCCGGCGGCCATCCGCCGAAGAGAAGCCGTCACCGGCGAGTTTACGAATATGGCTGATTACGGAAAGATGAAAAAGGAGGCGTTGATACGCAGGGTGAACTCCCTGCTCTCATCGCTCGACGCCCTGGAAGGCAGGGGTATCGAAAAACCGAAACGTCTCATCCAGGAGTTGCAGGTCCATCAGATCGAGCTTGAAATTCAGAACAGGGAGCTCCGGAAGGCGCAGGAACGGCTTGAAGAAGCGAATAGCCGCTATGCCGATCTCTACGATTTTTCACCGGTCGGTTATGTGGGTCTGGATGAAAAGGGGATCATCCGGGAGATAAACCTCACCGGCTCCTCGATGCTCGGGATAGAGCGGTCGCGCCTCATCGGCAAGCCTTTCGTGCTTTACCTGGACGGCGCGGATAGAACGACGTTCGAGGAGCACTTAAGGCATTGCAGGTCCGCGAAGGAACGGACGGTCTCCGAGCTCGCCATTTCGGCCGGCAGGGAAGACCCGGTGGAGATCGAGATGATGAGCGCGCCTTTCGAGAAT
This sequence comes from Deltaproteobacteria bacterium, assembly GCA_021825035.1. Taxonomy (GTDB): domain Bacteria; phylum Desulfobacterota; class GWC2-55-46; order GWC2-55-46; family GWC2-55-46; genus JAKAIQ01. The sequence continues at coordinate 1,696 of JAKAIQ010000126.1, forward strand.
CATGAAAAAAAGGCGATCCTGAGGTCTGCCCTTATCGACGTTACCGAGCGCAGGAAGGCGGAAAAACGGCTGAGACAGCTCTCCTCGGCCATGGAGCAGAGTCCGTCCATGGTGATGGTCTTCGATACGAAGGGGCGCATCGAGCATGTAAATGCGCGTTTTACTGAAATAACCGGGTACTGCGAGGACGAGGTCATCGGCCTTTACCCCGGTTTTCTTTCGAGCGGCGACCACTCCATCGAGTTTTACAAAGGCGTCCTGAATGCCGTCCTGTCCGGAAGGACGTGGCGCGGAGACCTGTGCGGCAAAAAAAAGAACGGCGAGCTTTTCCGGAGGCTTGCGTCGATAATGCCGGTAAGGGGCCGGAAGAAGGCCGTCACCGATATCGTGGCCGTTGAAATAGACGACACGGAGCGGAAGGCCGCTGAAAAAAAACTCCTCGAAGAAAAACAATTCTTCGAAGGTCTCGTGGAAAGCCTTCCGGGGATATTTTATTCTTTCGACCGGTCGGGGAAGTTCATAAGCTGGAACAGGAACCTCGAAAAGGTCACGGGCTACTCCGCGGAGGAGATATCGTCGCTCAACCACCTGGATTTCTTCGAGACCCCGGAGGAGAAGGGCTTAATCGCGCGGAAGATAGAGGAGTGCCTGAAAAAAGGGCATGCCGAGTCCGAGACTCCGCTTCTTACGAAGGACGGCGTCAAGATCCCGTACCATTACACCGGCTCCGTCGTGACCATCGACGATAAGCCGTATATAATCGGCATGGGCTTCGACATCACGGAGCTGAAAAAAAGCGAAGAAGAGCTCCGGAGGGCGAAAGACAAGCTCGAGTTCCGCGTCCGGGAACGGACGGCCAGCCTCCTTGCCGTGAACACGGCGTTGCAGACCGAAGTCCGGGAAAGAAGGCGCGCGGAAGAGAGGGTCTTGAGGCTTAACAGGCTCTATTCGATCCTGAGCAGGATCAACGAGGCGATAGTGCGCGTCTCTACCCCGCTTGAGCTGTACGAGAAGGCCTGCCGGATAGCGATCGAAGAAGGGCTTTTCAGGATGGCGTGGGTAGGGCTCGTCGATCCGGCCACTTCGATGATAAAGCCGGTCGCGCACTTCGGAGCGGAAGAAGGGTATCTGGAGGGGCTGAAGGTCTCCATGGCGGACATCCCGTCGGGCCGCGGGCCCACCGGGGCGGCCGTAAGGGAAGGCATGCGCTTCATATGCGACGACTTCACGACCGACCCGGGGACGGCCCCCTGGCGGGAAGAGGCCCTGAAGCGCGGGTACCGCTCCTCGGCCGCCTTCCCTCTCAAGGTCTCCACGCGCGTCGGAAAGAAAGTCGTCGGGGCCTTTACGCTCTACGCGGGAGAGCCTAATTTCTTCGACGCCGAAAGGGTCGAGCTCCTCGATTCGCTGGCCGCCGACCTCTCCTTCGCCATCGAATCGATGGAGAACAGGGAAGAAAAGAAGGCCGCCGAGGCCGAGCTCGCCAGGCACCGCGAGAGCCTCGAAGAGATAATCGAGGAAAGGACCGCCGCGCTTACGGCGACGAACAGGCTCCTCTCGCTCGAGGTGCGCGAGAGGAAGCGGGCGGAGGAAGAGGCCGGAAATCTCAACGAGGAGCTCAAGAGCAACGTCAGCCGGCTTGAGACCATAAACACCGAGCTCGAGGCCTTCGACTATTCGCTTGCCCACGACCTTTCCGCGCCTTTACGGATAATCGACGGCTTCTCGGCGATGTTCCTGAAGTATTATCACGACAGGGTCGACGCCGAGGGCAGGCAGTTCCTCGACACCATCCGCGGCAACGCCCGGAAGATGGGCAGGCTCATCCAGGACCTCCTCGACATCGCGCGCCTCTCGCGCAGGGATGTGCGGTTCGAGGAGATAGACATGGCCCGTCTCGCCTCGGACGTCTTCAGGGAGCTCGACACGGCCGGTCGCGACGTGAGGTTCAAGGTAAGGGATCTTCCCGCGGCCCGCGGCGAGTTTACGCTCATACGCCAGGTACTCACGAACCTCTTTTCGAATTCCGTCAAATACACAAGGCCGCGCAAGACCGCCCTGATCGAGATGGGCGGCAAGACATCCGGGGAGGAGAACTCCTATTACGTAAAAGACAACGGCGTGGGCTTCGACATGGAGCACAGTGGCAGGCTCTTCGGGGTGTTTAAAAGGCTCCATTCAGAGTCGGAGTTCGAGGGGACGGGGGCCGGGCTCGCCATCGTCCAACGGATCATAAGCCGCCACGGCGGCAGGGTCTGGGCCGAGGGTTCGGTCGGGCATGGCGCAACGTTCCATTTCACGCTTCCGGCCGGAACAGCCGGAGAGACCAAGGGCAGTGCCGGGAAAAAGGCCGCCGCTTTGAAAAGAGGCGAGAAACGGCTCTCCTGAACACCCGTGGAAGGCCCCTTCGATTTACGGAGAGCCGGAAACCTATCTTCTACGTCACAGGGCATGATACATCGCCCGGCAAGGCGCCAGACTGGCGCTTGCCCCTGAATTCTGATATATTTCCCCCATGAGTCCGGAGCCGGTCAGGCCCTCGTTTACAAGACTCGTCCTTGCGGCGTTTCTTCTTTTGATGCTTTCGGCGTGCGCGGCGCACAGGCCTGCGCGGCAACCCATGGGCATCGCCGGGTGGACGGAAACCGGCATAGCCTCATGGTACGGGAAGGACTTTAACGGCAAGCCGACGGCAAGCGGCGAGATCTATGATATGTATGCCATGACCGCGGCCCACAGGGAGCTTCCGCTCGGCTCGATAGTCGAGGTCACCAACGTCGGCAACGGAAGGAGCGCGAAGGTCGTCATAAACGACAGGGGGCCGTTCGTCAAGGGCCGCGTCATAGACCTTTCGTACTCCGCGGCCAAAGCGCTCGGCATGGCCGGCGCCGGAACCGCCATGGTGAGGATCAAGGTCATGGGCCGGGACGCCGGATACATCCGCACGGTGAAGGACGAGGAAACCGGCACGGGCAAGTATTACGCCGTGCAGGTCGGCTCGTTCCTGAACCCCGCCAACGCCGAAAGGCTGAAGACCGCCCTTGGCTGGAGCCATCCGGGCGCATACATGGTCAAGGGCCTCGTCTCCGGAAAAACCTGCTACAGGGTAAGGATAGGAAGGAGCAGGGACCGGGCCGGGACTTACGGCCTCGCCCGCACGCTCGCGGAAGAAGGCTATCCCGTAATAGTGATCAGGGAATGATGCGGAGATCAATCCGCGAAAATGTGACGGCAGGGGGCCGCGCGTAAAAAGCCCGGCAGGAGCCGCCTCGATCCGGCGAACGGCGCCCCTGTATTTTATGAACCTCCGATGATATGGAAAGACGCGCCAAAAAGAGCGTGGCAGCCGTCGTAAAATCCGTCAAGGCCGCGGAGAGCGGCGCGGGTGCGCTTCTTTCGATCCTCCACGCGATAACGGCCGAGTTCGGGTACATACCCGGGGATGCGATCCCGGAGATCGCCGGGGCGTTGAACCTTTCGCAGGCCGAGGTCTACGGGGCGATAACGTTTTACAGGGATTTTCGCATTACGCCGCCGGCGCGCCACTCCATACGCCTCTGCCAGGCCGAGAGCTGTCTTGCCATGGGCGCGGTCGAGCTCATCGACCTTCTCAAGACAAGGCTCGGCATAGGGCCGGGCGAAAAGACTCCCGACAACGCCTTCTCCCTCGATACGGTTTACTGCTTCGGCAACTGCGCGTCGTCGCCGTCGGTCATGATAGACGGCAGGCTTTACGGCAGGATTAGCGCCGAAAGGCTCAAGAAAATTCTCGACGCGATAAAGGATTGAGCGCCGTGGAAGCAAGCCGCCTCCATGGCTCAATGGATAAAGGCATGGCGAAAAGAATATTCATACCGGGCGATTCGGTTGCCGTGGCCCTCGGCTCGGACGAGGTGGCCGGCAGGTTCCGCGATCTCGCCAGGAAAAGAAAGGTCGAGATCGAGATAGTCAGGAACGGCTCGCGCGGGGCCTGTCATCTCGAGCCTCTCGTGGAGGCCGAGACCCCGGAAGGCCGGGCCGCATGGGGGCCTGTGGGGCCGGACGGCGCGGAGGGGGTCTTTGAAAGCGCGGTCATGGGGGCAGGGGAAGGCTCAAGGCATCCGCTCTATCTGGGGCTTCCCGAAGAGATGCCGTACTTGAAGGGCCAGACCCGGATTACATTCAAACGGGCCGGGCTCATAGACCCCATTTCAATCGACGACTACGTTGCCGACGGCGGCCTCGCGGGCCTGAGGAAGGCGCTCGGGATGACGCCTGAGGAGATAATAGCGGAGGTCAAGGCCTCCGGCCTCCGGGGCCGGGGGGGCGCGGCCTTCTCGACCGGTATCAAGTGGGAGACGGCCCTGAAGACGGAATCCGCCGTGAAATACGTCGTCTGCAACGCGGACGAGGGGGACTCCGGCTCTTTCTCCGACAGGATGCTCATCGAAGGAGACCCGTTTTCGCTTATCGAGGGGATGATCATCGCCTCCCTCGCCGTCGGCGCGCAGGAGGGCTACGTATATTTAAGGTCCGAATACCCTTATGCGAGGGAGGCTTTCAAGAAGGCGCTCAAGGCGGCTTACGGAAGCGGGCTTCTCGGAAAAGACGTCATGGGCGGCAAAAAAAGGTTTGACGTCCATCTCGTTACCGGGGCCGGGAGCTACGTCTGCGGCGAGGAGACTGCCCTCCTCGAAAGCCTGGAGAACAGGCGAGGCATGGTAAGGCCGAGGCCCCCGGTGCCGGCGGTAAGCGGCCTTTTCGGAAGGCCGACCATACTGAATAACGTGATAACGCTGGCGTCGGTCGCCAATATATTCGAGACAGGCTCGAAGGGCTATAAAAGCCTGGGAGCCGGAATGTCCGCCGGGACGCTGCCCTTCCAGCTTTCGGGAAACGTAAAAAGGCCGGGGCTTGTGGAGGCTCCCTTCG
>JAKAIQ010000127.1 GCA_021825035.1 Deltaproteobacteria bacterium
AGAAGTCTCCGAGTGCGTGGTGGGCATAAAAATACGCCAGTACTGGAAGGGCTAAGATTACCGACCAGAGAGCGAACAAAAGGGCTACCCTGAGTGGCCGGTCAACAACGGCTCCCCGGAAAGCCAAAAGGACCGCTATAAAAACGATGCCTCCGTACACCCCAACGTCCTGCCTGAAAAAGAAAGCGGCCACGCTTGCAAATGCTGAAAGAAACAGCCACAATTGGCTTCTTTTTTCGTAATATTTGAGATAGGACCACAGGCAAAAGAAGGGCAGACAGACGAAGAAAGATTTATGCCATGGCCCAGGCGCTGCAATGAACATTAACGCGGACGCAAAAGCGAAGGCCGGAGACACGAACCGTCTGGCGACAAGGTAAGCTATTATGGCCGTAACAGAGTGAAGGAGGGCCCAGAATATTCTGACCACCCCCGTGTCAGCTCCGGTGACTTTGAATAATACGGCAAAAAGATAGAAACTGCCTGGAGAGTAATAGTGATGGAAGTCTCTGTACGGGATTTGACCAGACATGACCCGCATAACAGGGTCCAGGAGGTACCCTTCGTCGAGGAGGCGGAGATTATAGTTGAAATATGAGAGATAATAGGCGACACCTGTAATGAACAGCGCCACCGCGAGAAGGCGGTCTTTGACTTCCGGCTTAATCTGGGCTTTGGTCATAACTTCTTTTCAATATAAATTTCTATCCATATCTTTCCCAATTCTTTCAGCGTCGTAAAGATATGTGAAGGGCGGATTGTCGAGCGTCCGGCCTTCCTCGGGTAATGCCTCACGCCTATTTCGGTCACCCCGAATTTAAAATAGGCCGCCTTTGATAACACCTCCGCATCCACAAAAAAATCGTCTGTCCTTATCTTGATCTTGTCAAAAACCGACCGCCTAAAAAGCTTGAATGCGCAGTCGATATCCCTTGCCCGCGCCCTGAACAAAAGTTTCATAAGAAGGTTATAACCCCATGATAAGAACAGGCGGCTGAACGGGTCGTACCTGTAAATCCTGAACCCTACTACTATGTCATAATCCTCGATGGCCGGTAGAAAATTCTTTATCTCCCTCACGTCAAACTGAAGGTCCGAATCAGTATAAAATATGAGGTCGCTCCTGGCGGAAGTAAACCCTCTTCTGAGCGCTGCACCATATCCCATGTTTGACGGCTGATGAAGCGCTCTTAGCCCGGGAACTTCCTTTTCCAGCCGGTCTATGATTTCCCCCGTCTTATCCTTGCTGCCGTCATTTATTACCAATATCTCCGTCTCCTCGAATGGTAGAGTATCGAGGACGGCCCTAGCCTGCCTTATCGCCTCCTCGATGTTTTCTTCCTCGTTATAGGCTGGCAGAACTATTGTCAAACTCTTGAACATTTCAGGCCTCTTTGTTTACGGCTTCCTGCTTATGCATAATATTGAACCGCCACAAGGCAGGTTGATATGCTTAAGAGGAAACCTCTCAAGCCTGAAGACCACATCGAAAAATCCTTCAAAATAACCAGGATATTTCGGAAAAAACCTTTCTCCGGCCCCGCCCGGTTTTGTAAAAAAATGTTTCTGGACCAGCCTCTGGGCCAACATCAGCGGGAACAGAAACGTATTGAAATAAGTCAGCTTGAGAACTTCTAACCCCGCATCTTCTACCAGTTTTCTGACCTCTTTGGCACAATACCTTTTCCGGTGGTCTTCGTCGGCCACGGGGTTATAAAGGAACTGATATGCCGGAACCGTAAGGATTACCACGGCGCCATCCTTTAATATCCTCGCCGCGTCTTTCAGGCAATTATCCGGCCCGTAAAGATGCTCCAGGACATCCAACATGGTTATTGCATCAAATGTTCCGGATTTGAAAGAAAAAATTTCGCAATCGCAGATGGCCACCCTGCCGCCGACAGCCTTTCGGGCCCGTTTTACCTCGTATTCAGAGAGATCTACACCATATGCGCTGCCTAATGACGCCAGAAGATTTATATTTACTCCCGAGCCGCAACCTACATCCAGTAACTTTACATCTTTATTGGAAACGCCGCCGTTTTTAGATAAATATTCTTTTACGCAGTCCAGGACGATGAGCCTTCGAACCTTGGACCACCAGTAACTCTCTTCATATTTTGAATATTCGGTCGGCATTAAATATCTCAATCAAATCTGCTATTTCATAAATAGCGGACAAACCGGCAGACTAAACCTACATCACTCCCAAGCCGCCCTGATAAGAAGATGGCTTCTTGCAGAGAACGTTATATCTGCCTTCCTGTGCGACCATGAAATAATTACTCATTATATAGACGTAAGCTCGCGAGGCATAATTTTTATAGTACTGGCAAGGAGGGCGCTTAGTCCCTAAGAAAGTATCAACCTCATCGTATATAACAAGCCTTACATCTTTGGTTTTTAAGCTATTGATAATATCCTCTTCCGCCCTTGCATCGGTAACACCCGGCGCATTGAAATCCTGCCTAGTCGGGTTTTTGCGGCCCGTCATAAAATAAAATATCGCGGATTGCGGAAAAACATAGATGTAGTCCCCCGGCTTGGTATATTTGTCTATCTCTCTTATAACGTTATTGATAACCTCATCTTTCGCATAGGCTTTTGTGCTCTGAGAATTTATTGGAAACTGCATTTCCTTCGCAGCCGCTATCGACCCGTTATTTATCCCGTTAGGCATTATGACAATATTAAAATACAGAAAACATCCGGCAAATATAAAGAACATTGATAGAATTGCCGCGAATGGCAACCTTCCGTAAACATTTTTCTCCCTCATTAGGGAGTCAAACAGCTTGTATGCAAAAAAGGCGGCAAAGAAGTAGCCGAAAGGGATAACCTCAAGCAAATGAGAGTAATTAGGCATGAAGAAAAATTTGATGGAAATCAAGGAAGATAATGCCAATGCAGATGATAAAAAAAGCGCTCCGCCATCAAACTCCCTTTTCAGCAACCGGACGATCAAATAACAGGCCGTCGCCAAAAAGGGTGCGAAGGGAAGATAAAAAAGAGAGGCATTAAAAGTCTCCCAATTGATAATCCCATTTTCCCTGATTGATTCCGCCAGGGAGGGATATGGAAATCTGTAAAGGGACATTGAAGAGGATGTAGTGAAAAACATCTCATGGACCATCGCAGGCAGTGCATTTCCAAAATATATTATTACAGGCACCGCAAGAAGGAACATTACCGCCAAATAGGGCAGGGCTCTTTTCATCCCCCTTCTTAAAAACGCCTTTTTATTGATAATTAATTCGCTGGCGAGAATGACTGCCACGCCGATAAATATAATCTGAAGGCCGATATCCTGCCTGAACACCAAGGCAAAAAATGAGGTTACCCCAAAAATCAGCAGCCACTTAATGTTATGGGTTTTCAGATAATTTACCAATACGGCTAAATTCAGTAACGGCCAGAAGATTTCAAATGTTTTATGCCACTGTCCGGGCACGAAGAACAGTATCAGGGCGGGCAGGACAGCAAAGCCAATCGGCGTGAACTGGGATGAAATGAAAAAAATCAGTGCACAACTCAAGGACATGAAGGACATCAACATCAACCGGGATACGAGGAAATTTTCGCCGAAAATCTTGAACAACAGCGATAGGAGATAGTATCTGCCAGGGGCATATACGTGATCAAAATCCCTGTACATCATCTGGCCATGCAGTATTCGGGAAGCCGAGTCAACCAATATTCCCTCGTCAACTATATTGGGCGTGAACCTGAAATAGGTGAGATAATAGGCAAAAGACGCGAGAAAAAACAAGGCTGCAATTATGATTTTTATATTCCGCCGCATGGGAACCCTTGCCTTTCCCTATCTCTGGAGGACTCTTGTCTTTTTCTGCACCATATAATTTCCAATTGCCAGATAATTCAGGCCCGACCTCATGAACGAATCCAGGGCAGCCATAGGGGTGCCGACAATTGGTTCTCCATGGATGTTAAAAGAGGTGTTTAAAATAGCCCCCCGGCCGGTGATTGTCTCAAAACTTTTGATTAAGCGGTAATAATCCTCATTCCATGCCTTATAAACTACCTGCGGCCTTACCGTCAAATCGTAAGGATGCACTCCGGCTGCTATTTGATCCCAATTTTCCGTAGTGTCAAATGACATCATCATGTAAGGCGCTTTTATGCCCTTCGGGTTCGTGAAATAATCATCGACTCTGTCTTCGAGCACCGAACAGGCAAACGGCATCCAAAAATCCCGCATTTTCACCATTTCGTTTATTATCTTTATTATATTCTTATTCGAAGGGTCGGCTAGGATGGACCGGTTTCCAAGGGCCCTCGCGCCAAATTCCATCTTCCCCTTGAAACGCGCGACAACTTCACCGACTGCCAAAAGTTTTGCAGTTTCCCGTTCAATATCGTCATGTCTATTATAATCTATTGATTTCTCATCAAGTAGATTTTCCTTCATTTCTTCGTCGGAATAATCCATTCCCCAATAATTGGCCCCGATGGGCGCGGCTTCTTCCGAGGCTCTTGTGATATTTTGCGAATAAATCCAGAGCGCCGCTCCAATGGAATTGGATTCGTCTCCACAAGAAGGGAAAATAAACAGGTCCCTTAAGCCCGGCAGTTCCGCGATTTTTTTATTGGCTTTGACGTTCATGAAGACTCCTCCGCCCAAAGCCACTTTTTCAATTTTAAAATGATCTATGCAATTTCTAACCCAATCCGCCAAAATTTCCTCTGTCCATCGCTGAAGACCGGCGCATATCCAGTCGAACCTATGAAATGCAAGTTTTTCTCTGAGATAATTAAAAATATAGTAGGTGTTGGGGACCCCTTGCTTTCTTCTCCAAATCAACGAATTATCTCGTGATAATCCCATTAATTCCTTAAAGACCATATAACTTTTATTTGCCCCCTTCGAGGGCGCGTACGGGGCCATGCCCATGAGCTTGTATTCATGTTCTATCGGCATCATTCCGAGCATGAAGGTAACTACGGAATAAAGCCAGCCGATCGAACTCGACTCAGGTACGTCGGCCTTGCGGATGAGGTTGTTCCCCTCGCCGATATTAACTGTGGCGCAGAGGCCGTCTCCGGCTCCGTCGCACGTCAAGACCAATACATTTTCCCGCCATGGAGAACCGAAATAAGCGGCAGCCGCATGGGCCAGATGATGCTCGACAAAAAACACTTTATCTAAAGGGATACCGGCCCGCTTAAGGTCTCCTTCCCTGCGTTTCCTGGCTATTTTTTTATATGCTCCATAAATTGGAGTATGACGCGCGACCCTTATTGATGTTCCGAAGATAGTCAGATAATTTTTAAAGTGCTGAACCATGGCCTCCCTATCGAGTACAGGAGGCCTATGCTTGCCGCTTACCGCAAAATAATCTATATCAGAGATGGTAAATTTGGACCTTTTAAGAATTTCAGCCAGCGCCAATGATGGGAAGCCGTTATAATTTTTAATTCCGGAAAGCCTCTCCTCTTCGATTGCCAATAAAACCTGGCCGTCTTCCACCAGGCATACGGAGGCATCATGGCTGTCATGAATACCGATAACTCTCATCTTTTTCCTTTTTCCCAACAGAGGAGCCTTTAATGTCCGAATTTCTTCTTCAGCCAGTCGCCTATGTCCTCTTCCTGGAGCCAGACCTTACAGTCCTTGCAGACCTTGACATCTTCATATTTACCCTTTAAATGCGCGAGCCGCATCTCATGCAGTTCAGCGCCATGCCACATATCATAAAGGGTTTTTTCGTTGACGTTGCCCAACACTCCTTCACATTTATAATCTCCGCAACATATCGAAACCCTGCCGTCCCAGTTAACGGCAGCCATAAACCATAAATAAGGGCATGGATAACGTTCGACTTTGCTATAATCGACCGCGCTGTTATCCTTAACTTCGCCCCAAGGCACGAAGTTTCTTATTACGACCGCGTCCGCGACTGATTTCCACTTGTTCTTAAACTCCGTAACTTCTTCCTTCGTACCCTGCATATTTATTATCTTTACTCTGACTAACGGCTTTCGAGAGTTGAGCTTATTCCTTATTTTAAAAAAAGAGCGGACATTCTCTTCCACCTTTGCGAACGCATCCACCCCCTTTACTTTCTTATATGTATCCCTCGACGAGGCGTCGAGGCTTATAAGCATATCATCCAGTCCGGAACGTATAATTTTTTCGGCCTTTTTTTCATTTAACAACAATCCGTTGGTTGCCATGTGCACAATTGCCGAAGCGTTCCTTTTTTTTGTGTAAGATATCATCTGTGCCAGTTCATTGTGCAAAAGAGGTTCGCCATCTTTATGAAAGCCTATCACGGAACGTCTTCCATGCTTCAGGCTATCATTAATAATTTTTTCGAGGGTCTCAAAACTTAAGAAACCCGGTTCTTTTATATTGTCCTTTCTAGGACAAAAAATACATTTCAGGTTGCAGGAGCTGGTAGGTTCGATCAATAAAAAGGTCGGATAAACAAGGGATATTTTTCTTTTTAATAAAATTTTT
>JAKAIQ010000128.1 GCA_021825035.1 Deltaproteobacteria bacterium
CCGGAGTCCCGTAACGGCGTATTCCCGGCCGATTATGACGATTGCAATCCATGCGGGTATCTCGTTCATAGCGACGAGCAGGATTAGCGCGGAGGAGGTCAGGAGTTTGTCGGCAATCGGGTCGAACAGCTTCCCGAACTTTGTTATCTGGCCTGTCTTTCTGGCTATGTAGCCGTCAAGCCAGTCCGTGATGGATGCGACGAGGAATATAGCGGCCGAAGCCAGCGCCCAGGACTGGGGCGGAGGGGTGTGGAACGATAGGAAGAAAATAAAGACCGGTATTAAGAGGACCCTTATAAGGGTAAGGGTATTCGGGAGGTTCAAAGTCCGCTCCAAAAACTGGTTACCCTAAGAACTCTTCACCCTGCCCTTGCTTCAGGGGGGTGTATCCTTCGCCAATTTTAAGCGGTAACCGATTAAATATCAACCAAAATATTTGGCAGTAACGGCTTCCCACTCGCCCCTTGCCTTGAGGAGCAGGTCTATCACCTCGCGCACGGCCCCCCTGCCGCCGTTCCTTCCGGCGACAAAGTGGGCGGCCTCCTTGGCGTACTGTTCCGCGTCGGCAACGGTGAAGGAGAGCCCGGCGCGCCTCATCACGGGGAGGTCAACTATGTCGTCCCCGATATAGGCGGCCTCTTCCTCTTTAAACCCGTGCCGTTCCAGAAGCTCCGCAAAGGCTGGGAGCTTTTCTTTCGCGCCCTGGAATACATCCTCTATGCCGAGTTCCTCGGCCCGTATTGACACGACGCTCGACGACCTGCCGGTAATGATGGCGGTCTTCATGCCGGTCCTCTGGAGCATCTTTATCCCGTGGCCGTCGCGGACGTGGAACATCTTAAGCTCGTTCCCCTGCTTATCGAGGATAATCTCGCCGCCGGTCAGGACGCCGTCCACGTCCATCACGAGGATCTTTATCTTTCTTGCCCGATCCCTGAAATCATCGCCGCTTATGTTCAAAAATCCCATATTATACGACCCCGGCCTTGAGGAGGTCGTGCAGGTGTATTATCCCGACCGGCCTCCCCTCCCCGTCCACGCTGAGGAGGGACGTGATGGAGTGTCTTTCCATTATCGCGACGGCCTCGGCCGCCATCGCCTCTTTCGCTATTATCTTGGGGTTTCGGCTAACGAGTTCGCCCGCGCTCCGCTTGAACAGGTCGTCCGACTTTTCCAGATACCTTCTCAGGTCGCCGTCCGTTATTACCCCGATGAGCTTTCCCCCGCCATCAACCACGGTAGTAATCCCCATCTTCTTCGAGGTAATCTCGAAGAGGGCCTCCCTCATGCCGGTAGATTCCGCCACGACAGGGATGGCATCGCCCTTGTGCATGACGTCCTCCACCCGGAGGAGAAGCCTCTTCCCCAGGCTGCCGCCTGGGTGGAAGCAGGCAAAATCCTCTTCCTTGAACCCGCGCTTGTCCAGAAGCGTTATGGCGATCGCGTCGCCCATCGCGAGTGCGGCGGTCGTGGATGCGGTCGGCACTAGCCCCATAGGGCAGGCCTCTTCCTTCACCCCAACGTCTATCGTGGCGTCCGCAGCCTTGGCAAGCGACGAGTTCATCCCGCCCGTCAGCGCTATCACCGGTACGGCCAGCCGCTTGAACACAGGGAGCAGCTTGACTATCTCCTCGGTCTCGCCGGAATTGGATATGGCGATTATCGCGTCGCCCTTCGTCACCATACCGAGGTCGCCGTGGATACCTTCGGCGGGGTGCAGAAAGAGCGCGGGCGTGCCGGTGGACGCAAGCGTCGCGGCTATCTTCTTTCCGATGAGGCCGGACTTTCCCATGCCGGTAACAACGACGCGGCCCTTGCAGGCGAGGATTATCTCGCAGGACTTCTCGAAGCTGCCGTTTACGCGGCCGATAAGGGCGGTGATGGCCTCAGCCTCTATCTGTAAAACTTTTTTAGCGCGGTTGAGCATTCTTTTATATATCTCTGATATTAGTCATGGGAGCGGTATATAACATTTTTGTGCAATCTGTTGTGTTAATGCTAAAAAGTCCTTCTCACAATTTTTTACCGCATCCAAATGAGAGCCTATTGCACCATCTGCCGGTAAAAGTTTGAAGATGGGTTTCCTCGCCTCCATGGCCATTGGCATCAAACTGCGATAGTGTTTTATCATTGAGAGCATATACGGATCATTTGTAATGCTCACGTTTTGTCCGGCTGTTTCAGCCAGCACTGATTCTCTGAACACTTTAGGTATACGCGCTGCCCACCTATCATATGCTTTTGTTGGTCTGTCGAGCCTAATACTATGCTGAAGAAGAACATAACCGACCGGATCCATAGAAGCAAGTGGCATGGGCAAATCTTGAGGTTTTTTCTTTAATCGGTCTGTCCATTCACTTCTCCAACGTCTTAATGTCGGGCCAAGGTTTTTTAAACCCTGCAAAGAATAGAGGTCAGGCGCTAAAGGTATAACAACATAATCTGCTGAAATAATGGCGGCACGATTAATTGCTCCTAGGTTAGGACCAACATCAATCAATGCTAACTCTGCATTTTTTATTTCGCATCCCTTTAATAAAATTCTATAAAAGGAGGACACAATACGAAAAGCAGCCTCATCACCGTCATGGCATCTCGGCCATGCATCAGAAAGCTTATCCTCAAAATTGGATAAACCCAAGTCTCCTACTATAAGGCCGACATTATCTGCGTCAGAGATAGCTTCTATATGTGGATCGGCTATATCTCCAATGCCTTTAAGAATTGGCTCAATGGTGCCTAATATCGTATTTGGATGATTGTTGTCAGGCCAAATAGCTTCTAAGCGGTCTTCATCTAAAAACATTGATGTGAGGTTAGCTTGAGGGTCGAGGTCGGCGGCTACGACTCGTACGCCTAATTCATTGAACATCCAAGCAAGATGATAAACAAGGGATGTTTTCCCTACACCACCTTTATTATTAAAAAACACAATTGTTTTCATTTTATTTTCTTTATAGTCGCCAGGAAACTATTCGGTTGGAAATCAAACACGGGTGGAGGATTGCCATTTTTTCTTAGTTCTTCTACTGCTAAGGGTATGCCCATGCCAAACCGCTGGACGTATCCTAATGTTCTCATTGCTTCAGCTATTAGTGGATTTCGATAATCCGTGGCACCCTTCCCAAAATTTGCCTCGTTTACTTGACCGTAAAGCCCTCCGGGATTATGTATTTCGATGCGGTCTGCAAACCAATAAATCCTAATAGGCGCATTGGTCCCTTCATATGCCCGATGCATAATGGCATTTCTCGCTAACTGCCTTAACGCACCTACCGGGTAATCAGGAGTTTTTGATTCCACCGAACTGATAAATATATCAATAGCGGTTGATATATTTATATCGATTAGTTCATCCAAGAGTGGCAGCACTTCATATAAAGGGCCGAACAAATCTTTCTCGTCTTTAATCGGACTTGTCAAATCAATTCCATCAAACCTAACAAATTGAATATGCGCGCATGGTACAAACTGCAGTGGGTTCCTGCCGAAAATTATAATAGCGCCATAGTTAGGCTCATTGGCCCGCGAAAGAAAACGAAGCGAGGACAATTTTTGTTCGATTGGTCTCGAATTTTGAAGTAGTACTTCCTCTGCTATAGCAATTTTGAGATATGTTTTAACGAAGAATTCAATATCCAGGTCATCAATAGCAGAACCTGCAACAGGTCGACAATCAAAAGGTGCATCCGCCCACCTTCTACGCTCGGTTAATATCCGCTCTTCTGAAGGACCGGCTAAACAGCGAGATGGTCCTACTCTTAACCATACTTTGCCTTTATATCTAACGGGAGGTGCTTCAGATGGAGCAACGGTAATAATACCCATCTCGCAATCACGTATTTTCCGTTTTTGGACTGTCATTGCTGGCCTAGGTAGTATCTCGCCGCTTGATTGGATACTGCTCAGCTTAAGCAATAATTCATCATCAATAGTAAGGTTAGCACAATTCCCATTATCGGTGAAACCAACGAATAAAACTCCAGGCTTACCATGACCAGGCAGATCGTTAGCAAAGGCACATATCGCCTGTTTAATTTTTTCTGGATCAGAATAGGAAGCTTTTCTTTCAACTCTGTCCGACTCTAGTTCGTTTAAAAGTTGCTCCAACTCTTGATCAGTTAAAGTAAGGTTCACAATATTTGCCTCTACATTGATAAAGATTTAGAGTCTCCTAACGCCCTATCTATCGCTAACACCTGCCCCATAATCTCCACCATCTGCGGCACGTCAACCATATTCGGCCCGTCGCACAGGGCCTCGTCCGGGCAGGGGTGAACCTCCATGAATATGCCGTCGATGCCGACGGCGGCGGCCGCGCGGGCGAGCGGGGCGACGAACTGCCTCTGGCCGGAGCTTGCCGTGCCCGCCCCGCCGGGAAGCTGGACGCTGTGCGTGGCGTCGAAGATAACCGGGTAGCCCATGTCGCGCATGATGACAAGCGAGCGGTAATCCACGACAAGGTTATTATAACCGAACGACGCTCCCCTCTCGGTCAGGATAATGTTGTCGGAACCCGCCTCGTTTATCTTCGTGATGGCGTTCTTCATGTCCCACGGGGCCATGAACTGGCCCTTCTTCACGTTCACGGGAAGGCCGGTCTTCGCTGCGGCCTGGAGCAAATCCGTCTGGCGGCAGAGGAAAGCGGGTATCTGGATTATGTCCAGCACCTCGGCGGCGGGCGCTACCTGTTCGATGCTGTGGACGTCCGAAACGACCGGCACGCCGAAGGTATCCTTCACCTTCCGAAGCAGCCGCAGGCCTTCTTTCAGCCCCGGCCCACGGAACGAGGCGGAGGAGCTTCTGTTGGCCTTGTCGAAGGAGGACTTGAAGACGAACGGGACCTTCAGCCTCTCGACTGCCTTTGTTATCTCCTCTGCGGCGGCCATGAGCTTCGCCTCGGACTCGATTACGCACGGCCCGGCGATGAGGGCGAGAGGGTTTCCGCCGCCAAGTGAGATTTTATTAATATTTATTTTTAAAGGCATAAATTCCCGTCTTTTTGTAAAAAGGGCGGCCCAAAAACTTTTAAAAGTTTAAAAGCATATTGGCTTTTCTTTGGTTAGGGCCTTTACAGCGCCAGTTCCTCCGACTCCAGATGCTTTACCGCCGCGCCTATGAACCCCTTGAACAGCGGGTGCGGGGCGCGCGGACGCGACTTGAACTCGGGGTGAAACTGGCAGCCCAGGAACCACGGGTGCCCCGGCAGCTCGACGATCTCGACGAGTTCCTTGTCCGGCGAGGTCCCGGAAATCCTCAGGCCCTTTTCGCCGATTATCTCCCTGTACTTGTTATTGAACTCGTATCTGTGGCGGTGCCGCTCGTATATCTCCGCCTTATTGTAAAGCGAACGCGCTATCGTCCCCTCCTGGATGACGCAGGGATAAGCCCCCAGGCGCATCGTGCCGCCTAAGTCCGACTGGCTGTTCCGGGTCTGCACCGCCTGTTTCTGGTAGTCGTACCAGCTTTCCATCAGGTATATGATCGGGTCCTTCGCGCATACGTCGAACTCGGTGCTGTCGGCCCCGTCGTACCCGCAGACGTGCCTGGCGTATTCTATCACAGCAACCTGCATCCCGAGGCATATCCCGAAATACGGCACCTGCCTCTCTCTCGCGAACTTCACCGCCGCGATCTTCCCCTGTATCCCCCTGCTTCCGAAACCGCCGGGGACGAGTATCCCGTGCACGTCGAGGAGGAACTTCTCCGGCCCGTGCTTCTCTATCTCCTCGGAGTCCACCCACTGGATGTCCACCTTGCAGTCGTTGGCTATGCCGCCGTGCACAAGCGCCTCGTGGAGGCTCTTGTACGACTCCTTCAGTTCGACATACTTCCCGACCAGGGCGATGCTCGTGGTCTTCGATGGGTTCTTTACCTTCCTGACCACGTCCTCCCAGGCGGAGAGGTCGGGCTTCCTGTCCGGCAGCTTTAATTTCTTTATTATCTGGTCGTCGAGACCCTCTTCACGCAGGAACAGTGGAACCTCATAGATGTTGTCCACGTCCTTGGCCGTTATGACGGCCTCCTGCTCGACGTTGGTGTATAGTGCAATCTTCCTTTTCATCTCCGTCGGCAGCGGCCTGTCGGTGCGGCAGAGGAGTATGTTCGGCTGGATACCGATGGAAAGAAGCTCTTTCACGCTGTGTTGAGTAGGTTTGGACTTCAGCTCACCCGCCGCGCTTATATACGGCACGAGCGTCAGGTGTATATAAAGGACGTTGTCGGAGCCCACGTCGTAGCGGAACTGCCTTATTGCCTCGAGGAACGGCAGGCTCTCGATGTCGCCTATCGTGCCGCCGATCTCGACGATCACCACGTCTGTGCCATCCGCGACGACCTTTATGCTCTCCTTTATCTCGTCGGTAACGTGCGGGACGACCTGCACCGTGCCGCCGAGGTAATCGCCGCGCCTCTCCTTCGAGATGACGTTAAAGTATATGCGGCCGGACGT
>JAKAIQ010000129.1 GCA_021825035.1 Deltaproteobacteria bacterium
GTACAAATATCCCGACAATACGGCTCATGCAGGATAACGCTCAAGCAATATAAGATCAGGATGGGGGGCGACCTCCGCACCGACGACAATTATTACAACCGGGAGCTGTCTCTTGTCAACGACAGCCGGGAAATGTGGGGCAGGATTTCCGAGCAGAACCGGGAAAAGGTCTCGGATGCCCTGAGGCTTGGAGCTGTCCTGGAATACCCGTCTGCCGATGTTGATACTTTTTACGGGATGCTTCTGAAGCACTTTCACCGGAGAGGGGTACCATGCTGCGGGAAGGAGTGGCTTAAAGCCCTTCTGGATTCCCAGATGTATTCGACAGCCCTGCTAAAGTCCGGAGGGAAAGTCGTGGCGGGCACCATGGTCAAGGAATTCAAGGACACCATCTCGTTTCCCTTTACGTTCCTTGCCGGCGACTCAAGCGCCGCAACTCTGCCTGCATATGCCCTATACTGGAGGCTGGTAGAACATTTTGCGGCCCGGGGCAAGAACATATTTCATTCCGGCCGCATACCGAACACGGACAACACCGAACCGCATCGCCTTGGCTGGGGAGGGAAGAAGCACCAGTATTTCTACCAGTATTATCCGAACGTCGCGACGAAGACCGAGTACGCGGCGAGGCGGGGAGGGAAGCGGGCCCTTATCGAAAAATGCTGGAAGCGGCTTCCGGTCGGCGTTGCAGGGCTGCTGGGCCCGCGGGTGGTCAAGCGCTTTCCATGACAATGCATTTATGGAAGATGGCGCCATTATGCCTTGCAAGTTGCAGGCTTGAACGGAGGTTGATCCATGAAGATTGGCATGGTTGCTTATTCATTCTATGAAACCGACAACCGCGTCATGCGGTATGCCGAAGCCCTTGCCGGGAGGGGCGACCAGGTAGATGTCGTGTCCCTCAGGCGTAATAATAATGCCCTTGTCGAGACGGTCAACGGCGTACGGGTCCACCGGGTCCAGAAGCGCGACATCAATGAGCGGGGAAAGCTTTCCTACCTTGGGCGGATGCTCAGGTTTCTTGTCCAGTCGTCCTGGTTTCTGGCACAAAGGCATCTCAGGCAGCCCTACGACCTCATCCACGTGCATTCTCTACCGGACTTCGAGGTATTTGCGACCTTCCTGCCGAAGTTAAGAGGCGCCAAGGTGATCCTCGATATACATGATATCGTCCCTGAATTTTACGCAAGCAAGTTCGGCGTCAGCGAAGGGTCGCTGGCCTTCAGGTCACTCAAAATGGTCGAGCGGTTGTCATCGGCATATTCAGACCATGTCATCATTGCCAACCACCTGTGGGAAAAGGTCATCACCTCCAGGTCGGTGGAGCCTGACAAGTGCTCCACGTATCTGAACTACCCCGACAGCAGCCTTTTTAACTCCGCCATGCGCACCAGGGAAGAAGACGACCGGATCATCATGATCTATCCCGGCACCCTTATCTGGCATCAGGGGGTCGACATAGCCGTGAAGTCTTTCGACCTTATCAAAGACAGGGTCCCGAATGCGGAGTTCCATATATACGGCGATGGAAGCGCAAAGCCGCAGATTGCCAGCCTTATTGAAGAAAGAGGGCTCCAGAAGCGGGTGAAGCTGATGGACATAGTCCCTATCCGGGAGGTCGCCGGAATAATGGCCAACGCCGACATAGGCATCGTCCCAAAGCGGGACAATTGCTTTGGAGGCGAGGCATTCAGCACGAAGATACTGGAGTTTATGGCCCTTGGGGTGCCTGTGGTTGCGGCAAATACCAGGATCGACAGATACTATTTCAACGACTCCATCGTAAAGTTCTTTCAGGCTGCCGACGAACGCAGCCTTGCAGACGCCATGCTCGCGATGGCCCTGAATAAAGACCTGCGGACGAAGCTGGCATCGAATGCGTTGGCGTATATCTCTCAGCAGAGCTGGGACGTCAAGCGTCAAAACTACTTCAATTTAGTCGACCGGCTCGTCAAGAGACAATCCTGATGTTGCGCCTCGACAGATTTGTTACCCTCAATGTATTGGCGCCTTTCGCGGGGCTGGCGCAGAACGGCATTCACATCCCCATCCTGATGTATCACAGCATTTCCCGCGAAGCGGAGCGGTCGGTCCATCCTTATTACCGTGTCGTAACTACGCCTGAGGTATTCTCGCAGCATATGTCCCTCTTAGGCGAGGAGGGTTACGAGGTAATAGGGCTTGAAACGGCGCTGAAGCTCCTGGACTCCTCTGACGGCAGCCGACAGGTGATGCAGGTAAAGCCCGTGGTTATAACATTCGATGACGGCTTCCTGGATTTTTACGCGAATGCTTTCCCCATTCTGGCCCGGTACGGTTTCACCGCGACTGTATTCCTCCCGTCATCTTTCATTGGGTGCAACGGGACATCTTTAGGAAAGGCCTTCCTCTCCTGGACCCATGTCCGGGAGCTTATCCGCGCCGGGTTTACCTTCGGCTCCCATTCCGTTTCACACGGCGATCTATCCGTACGGCCACATTCCGATGTTGAGCGGGAGCTGCGGCGGTCAAAGGAAACCATCGAAGATAGGTCTGGTAGACCTGTATTTGCATTTTCTTATCCATATGCATTCCCTGAACACCGTAAGGAATTTCTCTCTTTTTTGCGTAACGCCTTGCGCGACTGCGGCTATTCTACGGCCGTTACTACCAGCATCGGCACGGTCCATGAGGGAAATGACCATTTCTTTTTAAGGCGGATACCGGTTAACGACGCCGACGACCCTGCGCTGTTTCGTGCCAAAATCGCTGGCGGCTATGACTGGATGCACGGCATGCAATATGCGGTCAAGTCCACGCGCGCCCTGCTGGGGCTTCGCGGCAGAAGAAACGTGGCGAAGTGGGCAGTCTTAAATGAGGATAAGCTGTAAATGGCGGGTTCATCCGCGGCTCCAGGGTTGGTTTCAGATCAAATTCTCTGGAGGCTGGGAGGCTAATCCATGAAATACTTCAAACAGCTATTCATCCAATTCCTTTATCTTGCCAAGCTCGATATCATGGCAGACAAGGTTCAAAGCCAGTTAAAACATGCAGCCCTCTACCGGCTGAACAGGAAGCTGTCGTGCACGCTCAGGTTCGTCGACGAGGGCGGCGGAGACTTTGCTATCGCCGGAGACCTGAGTAAATACTCCATAGACAAGACCAGTTATATAAAGAACGGATGTTATATAGAATGCAACGGCGGCGTCACCATAGGAAGATATTGTCATCTATCGAGAGAAGTCACAATTTTTTCGTCTACGCATGAGTATGACAGTCGGCCCAAAATTCCTTATGATGAAGTAATTACTCCCAGGCCCGTTGTCATAAAGGATTTTGTATGGGTTGGCAGCCACGCCATAATATTAGGCGGAGTGACAATAGGGGAGGGTGCGATAATCGGCGCTGGCTCGGTAGTAATCAAGGACGTGCCGGATTATGCGATTGTTTTCGGTAACCCCGGCAGGGTAGTTGGGCATAGAGACGTCGATCATTTTAATAAATTAAAAGAAGAGAAAAAATTCTATTGATTAATTGTAATGGTTAAACGTTTAACGAAACTGTGTATCAGCATGATCCTCTGGCTCGCCGAGACGGCGATAAGGTCTCTTCTTCGAACGGCGCGTATAAAATTGCCGGCCTCTTGTGTTGTGCTCTATTACCATGTAATAAAGCCTGATCAACGTGGTCGCTTTGATAGGCAAATGGACTGCCTCATCAAAACAGCGCAGCCAATATCTGCTGATGAAAGGCCGGTTTTAGTGCACGGGGCCCGTTATGCCGCCGTTACTTTTGATGACGGCTTTCATGAAAGCATCCTGAGTGCAGTCCCGTATTTAGTCAGGCGGAATATCCCTGTTACGATTTTCGTCCCGACCGGATGCATAGGCTTCAATGCCCCATGGCTAAAGGACGACAGGCAGAGCCATCATCACGGGGGTTATGTAATGAATGTCGAGCAAATAAAAAAAATGGCGGAAAACAGGATGGTTTCGTTCGGTTCTCATTGCATTACCCACTCCAATTTACTTTCGCTGAGTGAGCAAGAAGCCGAAAATGAGATATTCCGTTCGAAATTGCAGCTGGAAGAAATTCTGGGGATCGGGATAAGGACGTTAAGCTTTCCCCACGGGGCTTTTAACCCTCGGCATGTCGAGTTCGCTAAGGCAGCAGGGTACGAACGAGTATTCTCAATATCACCCAGCCTCGCCTTTCGAAGGCCCGACGAGTATGTAACCGGCAGAGTAAGGGTGGACCCGATGGACTGGGATATTGAGTTTTGGCTGAAGCTGTCGGGCGCATACCGCTGGCTTTCACTCGCATCCTGGCTGAAACGTAAGCTGCGCCAATCTGTGGGTATTCGTTTCTCCTCTTTAAAAAAGCCAATGGGCCAAGCTGAATGAACAGTCCCGCAGGTTATAGCGTTGAGGTCGACCGGGCCACGGAAGCCGAGTGGTTTAAGCTCCTATGCAATTTTGAAGACGCTACAATTTACCAGACCTGGCCTTATGGTGCAGTGCGTTGGGGCGAGATGGATATAAGCCATCTTGTCCTGAAAAAAGGCAATGAGGCGGTCGGCCTTGCCCAGGCCGCCATAAAGACGGTGCCTTTTATCGGGGCAGGGATCGCATATATTTCATGGGGGCCGTTATGGAGACTAAAAAATGGAGCGGATAACAGGGAGAATCTGCTCCAGCTCGTTAAGGCTCTCAAGAAGGAATATGCTTTAAGGCGGGGGCTGCTGGTGCGCATCGCTCCGAATGAACTTGTTAATGAGAGAGATGACTTAATATCTTTTTTTAAGTGCGAGGGCTTCAAATGGACTGGAAGTTCTTACCGTACCCTGGCGCTCGATATAACTGATCCTCTGGAAACCCTTCGGAAAAACCTCGATCAAAAATGGCGGAACCAGTTAAACCGGGCGGAGAAGAACGGCCTGAACATCATCGAAGGCACAGACGACAACCTGTTTCAAAAATTCACGGTCCTTTACAAGGAAATGTTGGAACGCAAAAAATTTTATAGCCCGGTGAATATCAATGAATTTCACGGAGTTCAGAAAAAACTGGATAATGACGTAAAGATGAATATTTTTGTTTGTGAAGCATCGGGCAAAGCGGTTTCGGCAGCCGTGGCATCTTCTATCGGTGGCACAGGGATATACCTATTTGGCGCTACCAGCGATGCGGGTCTGAGAGTCAAGGGGTCCTATCTGTTGCAATGGCGGATTATCCAGTGGTTGAAGACCTGCGGTTGCCGATATTACGATTTGGGGGGAATAGCGCCGGATGAGAATCCAGGAGTGTATCATTTCAAAGCGGGTTTAGGCGGAAAGGATGTTCGACAGGTCGGGCAATTTGAATTTTCATCGAGGCTTGCCAGCGCTCTTTTAGTCGATTTGGGGTACAGGCTTAAAGCGCTTGGACGCAGGTTAAAGAAAAGCAAATCGAGAATAAGGGAAAATGCACGATAAAATGCTGAAAGGCGCTGCGCCCGATATCTCGGTAATAATAGTCAGTTGGAATGCCCGGAAATTTCTTCTGGGCTGTTTAAAAAGCCTTCACAAGGGCAGCAGCCTAAAAAAAAGCATGGAGATTATAGTAGTGGATAATGCTTCCACCGATGGGTCTCCAGAGGCAGTGAGAAAAATACATCCAGACGTGAAACTTATATGCAACGAAGCAAACAGAGGGTTTGCGGCCGCCAATAATATCGGGATAGAACAGAGCAGCGGCAGATATATATGCCTTATAAATTCGGACATCGAAGTGTTGGGAAATTGTCTTGAAAAGCTATGCGATTACATGGACTCCCATCCAGCGACAGGGATGCTGGGGCCGAAAATCCTGAATGCCGACAAGACGCTTCAATCTTCTTGCAGAAGATTTCCAAGCCTGTGGAATAACTTCTGCGTTGCTGCCGGCTTAAACAAGATATTCGGGGATACGAAATTGTTTAGCGGAGAACACATGTTTTTCTTTAAACATGACAAGGTTAGCCGCGTTAACGTGCTCGTGGGCTGCTTTTTAATGGTAAGAAGGGAAGCACTGGAACAAGTCGGCAATCTCGATAAAAGATTTTTCATATATTCGGAAGATATTGACTGGTGTAAAAGGTTCTGGACATCTGGTTGGGAAGTAGTGTTCTTTCCCGATGCCCAGGCAATACATTATCGGGGAGGCAGTTCCTCGAACGCGCCCACCAGGTTTGCCGTGGAGCAGGACCGTGCCTCCATTCAGTATTGGAAAAAACACCACGCTGTTCCACAGCAATTTGCCATCAAGTTTATAATGGCGGTGCATCACATGCTACGGGTTGCGGCTGGAATCCTTTTTCTTTTAATGCGCCCTTCGAATAAAACTGAAGCGGTCCGCAAGATAACCAGCCACTCCGTCTGCCTGTTCTCGCTCTTGTTCCCACGGAAAGTTCAT
>JAKAIQ010000130.1 GCA_021825035.1 Deltaproteobacteria bacterium
GACCATGCAGCCTATAGGCATTCCGGCCCTGAGCTTGAAGGTCGCAATGGATTTTTTCGCCCTTGTGACTACCGGTTTCTGTCCAGTTATAAGAGTAAGGTCGCGAGTAGCGGCATCGATAACCTTCACATCCTTGACCGCCTCGCCGAGGCCGATGTTAAGCACTATCTTTTCGAGTCTCGGCGCCTGCATGATGTTGCTGTAGCCGAACTCCTTAATCATCGCGGGGACGATCTCTTTCATGTATTTTTCTTTAAGCCGCACAGTCATTTTTCAAACACCTCGCCGCACTTTTTGCAATATCTTACCTTGTTCCCGTCACCCAGCAGTTTTCTGCCTGCGCGAACCGGCCCCTTGCACTTCTCGCATATGAGCATCAGATTTGCTATAGATATCGGCGCCTCCTTCTCTATTATGCCGCCATGTTTGTACTTGGCGGAAGGTTTTTGATGGCGCTTTACGATATTGAGCTTCTCAACCACGACCGTGGCCTTATCCGGGATAACGCGTATCACCTTGCCGGTCTTGCCTTTTTCCCTGCCCGATACGACCATTATCTGATCGTCTTTTTTAATCTTGAACATCTTTATAATCCTTCTGTCTCCAGTTTTGAGCGCCGTTAGACTATCGGTGCCTGCTAAAAGTCAACAATCGATTAAAGCACCTCGGGAGCGAGCGAAACTATCTTCATGAACTTACGGGCCCTGAGCTCCCTCGCCACCGGCCCGAATATCCTCGTGCCGACGGGGTCGTTATCCTTATTTATTATGACCACCGAATTATCGTCAAACCTTATATACGATCCATCTATGCGGCGTATGGCCTTGACGGAACGCACGACCACTGCCCTTACCACCTCGCCCTTCTTGACCTTGGCGTCAAAAATGGCTTCCTTTACGTTTGCAATTATGACGTCGCCAACGTCTGCAAAAAGCTTATTGGACGCTCCTACGACCTTTATGCAGGAAACTTTTTTCGCGCCCGAGTTATCGGCGACGCCCAGGATCGAACGTATCTGTATCATTTTGCCTTCTCCAGTATTTCTTTAACGCGCCACCGCTTCATCTTGCTCATTGGCGGGCTTTCGACTATCATGACCTTATCGCCCGCGGAACATTCGTTATTGACGTCATGGGCCATGTACCTGACGCGTCTTTTTACATATTTGCCGTAAAAGGGATGCTTTGTAAGTCTCTCTATCGACACCACTACGGTCTTATCCATCTTGCCGGCGCTCAGGACATTGCCAACGAGCGTCTTTTTGTTGATCTTCGCTTCGCCCATCTTATTTTGCCCCCCCCTTCTCGGCGATCAAGGTCTTTATTCTCGCCACATCCTTCCTAATGGTTCGGAGCTTGAGAGGGTTTTCAAGCTGATTAGTCGCATGGCGCATACGCAGATTGAAAAGCTCTTTCGTAAGCTCATGCTCCTTTGCCTTCATTTCTTCAAGCGACATATCTCTTATCTCAGCCGGCTTCATACACTATCCCTTTTAATGAACTTTGTAGGTATCGACACTTTGTGCGTGGCGAGTCTGAAGGCCTCCCTGGCGATATCTTCGGTCACGCCTTCCATCTCGTAGAGTATTCTACCGGGCTTTATAACCACAACCCAGTCCTCCGGACCTCCCTTGCCGCTTCCCATCCTCGTCTCCGCAGGCTTCTTGGTGACCGGCTTATCCGGAAAGACCCTTATCCAGATCTTGCCGCCCCTCTTGATGAAGCGGGTCATGGCGATGCGGGCAGCCTCAATCTCTCTCGTGGAAAGCCAGCCGCACTCAGTGGCCTGAAGACCATAATTGCCGAATGAAAGGGTCGAGCCTCGCTGGGCCAATCCCCTTCTCTTTCCCCTCTGGTGTTTTCTGAACTTTACTTTCTTTGGAATTAACATGATTTCCCCTGTCCGTAAATCTAAACCGCAGCTGGCGTATGCGCCGTCCGTTCCTCTGCGGCAATGGTCGTCGGAGTCACTTCACCCCTGAATATCCAGACCTTGATGCCTATGATCCCGTACGTGGTGAGCGCTTCCGCCAGACCATAGTCTATGTCGGCCCTCAGCGTATGAAGAGGCACGCGGCCTTCCCGGTACCACTCGGTGCGGGCTATCTCAGCGCCTCCGAGCCGTCCCGCGCACATGATCTTAATGCCCTTAGCCCCCATCCTGAGAGATGTGGTTACGGCCTTCTTCATCGCCCTTCTGAAAGAAACCCTCCGCTCAAGCTGCAACGCTACGTTCTCCGCTACGAGCTGCGCGTCGGTATCAGGCTTCCTGACTTCCACTATCTCAAGGTCTACATCCCTTCCGGTAAGCTTGGAGAGCTGCTTTTTCATTACGTCGATCTCGGCCCCACGCTTGCCTATCACTATACCGGGCCTCGCCGTTCGAATGATGACCTTTACGGTATTGGCCGTCCTTTCAATCTCTATCTTCGCGATGCCGGCATGAAAAAGCCTTTTCTTAATGAACTTTCTCAGCTTGAGATCCTCATGCGCGAACGCAGAATAACTCTTTTCGGAATACCATCTTGAATCCCACCCTCGAGATATGCCAAGCCTGAAACCTATTGGATTTACCTTCTGGCCCAAAAAAGACCTCCGCTAATTAAATTGTTTGTACCCGTTGGCGTAGCGCTCCGACAAATCGCGGTTACAAAAAACATTGTCCGGCTTGTCGCCCGACAGATTACTTTTCATCGAGTACGATGGTGACATGGCTTGTTCTTTTCCTGATGAGAGCGCCCCTGCCCATCGCCTTCGAATAAGTCCGTTTTATGACCGGGCCCGGATCTACAAACGCTCTTTTTACATACAGCCTGTCAACATCGAGCTTCTTCGTATTCTCCGCATTGGCAACCGCGCTCTTGACCACCTTGGTAATGTCGCGGCTCACAGCCTTTGTGTTGAACCTGAGTATCGACAAAGCCTCGTCGATCTTCTTGCCCCTTATGAGATCGACCACGAGGCGGGTTTTCTGAGGTGAAACCCTTAAATATTTTACTATCGCCTTGGCTTCCATGCAATGTTATCCCTTCGGTCCAGGCACCTTCGCCTTTTTTATGCCAGAGTGGCCGTGAAAGGTCCTGGTTGGAGAAAATTCCCCAAGTTTGTGACCGACCATGTTCTCGGTTATGAAAACCGGAATGAATTTTTTTCCGTTATGAACCGCAATGGTGAAACCGACCATCTCCGGGGTAATCATAGACCTTCTCGACCAGGTCTTTATGACCTTTCTCGTCCTTGCGTCGCCCGCTCCTTCTATTTTCTCGAGGAGGTGGCTGTCCACAAAAGGTCCTTTTTTTATAGAGCGCACCGCTATTTCCTCCTGGTTATAATATACCTGTCAGAGACTTTACGCCTTCTTGTCTTATAGCCCTTGGTCGGCACGCCCCAGGGATTGGTCGGATGATTGCCGCCCTTGCTCTTGCCTTCGCCGCCGCCATGCGGATGATCGACCGGGTTCATTGCCACTCCGCGCACCCTCGGAAGCCGTCCGAGCCAGCGTGTCCTGCCCGCCTTGCCAATGGTGACGTTTTCGTGATCGACGTTCCCGAGTTGCCCGATTGTGGCGTAGCAATCCTCAAGAATATATCTAACCTCGTTCGACGGCAGCTTGACGGTGGCGTAGCCGCCTTCCTTGGCCATGAGCTGCGCATAGCCTCCGGCGGTCCTCACGAGCTGTCCGCCCTTATTTATCCGCATCTCTATATTGTGAATGAAAGTGCCCACCGGTATCGACCTCAGCGGCAGGGCATTGCCGGGCTTAATATCCACATCGGGTCCGGCTATTACGTTATCGCCGACTCTAAGGTCAGCAGGAGCGAGTATATATCTCTTCTCACCGTCGGAATAGTTCAAAAGCGCTATGTTCGCAGTGCGGTTAGGGTCATACTCCAAGGCCGCGACCCTGGCCGCTATGCCGCGCTTATCCCTCTTATAATCGATTATCCGGTAAAGCCTCTTGTGACCGCCGCCTATCCAGCGCGTGGTCACGCGCCCGTAAGCGTTTCTGCCTCCGGTCTTTTTTACAGGGAGAGTCAGAGATCTCTCCGGCCTTTTCTTAGCTATACCTTCAAAAACAAGGGTCGTCTTCTCTCTTAGAGCCGGTGAAGTAGGGTTGTATTTTTTTACTGGCATAATCAATCTTCTCTTTTTTCTCTTATTTGCGCCGATCGCCCGGCGACTCTCATTTAAGGCCGCTATACGCCTTCAAAAATCTCTATCTTGTCGCCTTCTTTAAGAGAAACATATGCCTTTTTCCTGACAGGCCTTCTGCCGGCATATTTTCCCATTCTCTTCAATTTTCCAGGCACCTTCTGAGTATTGACGCCCAATACCTTTACATTGAATATTTTCTGGATAGCCTCTTTTATCTCGGTTTTGTTAGCGGACGGATCGACCCAGAAGACAGCCTGATTGGCCTCGGCGAGTTTAGCAGTGCTCTTCTCGGTAATGACCGGCGACTTTATGACTGACTGATGGCTCTTCATTGGATAATAGCCTCAACTTTCCCAAGGGCGCTCTTAGTTATGACAAGATTGTCATAATCGAGCATATCGTATACGTTGATTCCGCGTGCGTCGATTATCTTGTAATTCCTGAGATTTCTGACGGCAAGATTGAGATTCCGATTCTCCCCGTCGATTACTATTAAAGCATTGCTCGGCGCGGATTTTTTTAGTATTTCTAATGCCAGCCTCGTCTTGGGCTGCTCGATATCCATTGAGTCGAGCACCTTCAATAATCCATCTTTCACTTTGAGCCTTAAGGCCGACTTGAGCGCTTCCTTTACGACTTTTTTCGGCACTCTGTACGAATAATCCCTTGGCTGAGGCCCGAAAACCGTCCCGCCATGCCGCCAGAGCGGCGACCTTATCGAACCAGACCTCGCCCTTCCGGTACCTTTCTGCTTCCAAGGCTTAACGCCGCCGCCGCTTACAAAAGCCCTCGTCTTTGTAGACGCCGTTCCGGATCTGCGGTTGGCAAGCTGCATCTTTACGACTTCGTAAAAAAGATGCTTTTTTATTTCGCCTGAGTAGATATCGTCGGCCAGGTCGAGTTCAGAGACCTTACCGCCGTCTTTGTCGAGCACATCAACTCTCATCTATCGCACCCTTAATGATTTTTTAAAACCTTTATTTAGCTTAACCGCAGGCTTCTTTGCGAATATCAATCAACCCGATGGCTTTTTATTACTCCCGAATCGCCTTCACTCCCGGCCTTTCGATTTCTTCAATGCCCTATTGATGACGACAACGCCATTCATAGGTCCGGGTACGGCGCCCGCAAGTAGTATCAGATTCTCCTCAGGCTTTATTGCCACCACTTTAATATTCTGCACCGTCGTTTTCCTATCACCCATGTGGCCGGCCATCCTCATTCCCTTGTAGACCCTTGAAGGATCGGAGCTCGACCCTATTGATCCTGGCGCCCTGTTGTGCATTGACCCATGTGATTCAGCGCCGCCGCTAAAATGCCATCTCCTCATGGACCCCTGAAATCCCTTCCCCTTCGACCTTCCTATCACATCGACGAAATCCCCTGTTTTGAAGACCTCGCCGCAGCTCAGAAGCTGTCCCTGTTTGTAAAAATCGAGGCCCTCACCGGTTAATTCGGCAAGCTTATAAAGTCCAGGCGTGCCTGCCTTCTTGAAATGGCCCTTCATCGCCTTATTAAGCCTGCCCTCTTTCTTCACGCCAATCCCCAACTGCAGGGCCTCATAGCCATCGCGCTCTTTAGTCTTTTTTTGTACAACATAGCACGAATCGGTCTTTATAACTGTCACCGGTATTGATGCGCCATCCTCGGAGAATATGCTGGTCATGCCGATTTTTTTGCCAATAATGCCGTTTATCATAAATTTGGCCCTTTTTATAAATATGCCGGACCTCCTTATCCATACAGGAGGATTTATCCCCGGCTTTCGAACGGAATAGTCGGTTAATCGAGCTTTATTTCGACGTCCACGCCGGCCGGCAGATCAAGCTTCATAAGCGCATCGACGGTGTTCTGTGTCGGCTCCATGATATCCATCAGCCTTTTGTGGGTCCTGATCTCAAATTGCTCCCTGCTCTTTTTGTCCACATGGGGAGAGCGCAGGACGCAGAACTTGTTGATCCGCGTCGGCAGCGGAATCGGCCCCTTTATGCTGGCGCCCGTCCTTCTCGCTGTGTCGACAATCTCTTTTACTGACCGATCCAGCAGCCTGTGGTCGAAGGCCTTAAGCCTTATCCTTATCTTCTGATTCTCCACCCTTTAGCTCCGTGCTTCATTCTGAATATTTTTTAAAATTTAACGTCACTATGCCAGTATTTTTGTTACGACGCCTGCGCCAACGGTTCTTCCGCCTTCCCTTATGGCGAAGCGCAAACCCTCTTCCATGGCTATCGGAGTTATAAGCTCAA
>JAKAIQ010000131.1 GCA_021825035.1 Deltaproteobacteria bacterium
AAGGCCTTCGACAAGAAGGTCTTTTTATTTATCAACTTTTAAAATGGCTCAAATATACAACGCGTGTTGAGCCTCTTTTACCAGATCGAGAAACGAAACAAGCCCCATGCTGCAATCAACCAACTCCACAAGCTCGTCCCTTGCTATATTGAGAACCGCCATAGATGCCGTACAGGCGTATATGTTGAGCCTACCGAATCTTTTGGCGGTGGCGAGCATTTCGCTTATGCTATCGATGGTGCCGCGTTTTATGTTCTTTTCAATCTCTTCCCTGAATGGTTCGTCGGCCTGAAGTTCATCGGTCCTGCCTTTGACAAGGCGTTTCAGGGCGCCATAGCTGAAAAAGATATGCACCTCGCCGCCCATGGCGAGCGTAACGTTAGTTATGGATACTGCCTGATAAACCCTGTCATACGAGCCGGAATGCAAAAATATGCACAGCCTGTAATTCTTATCCGTCATGTCAGTTCTTCTTCCTTATCGTCGCCGCCCAGTCGAGCAGAGGCACACCGGCCTTGCGCGCCTCGGCGAACTTGTCCGCGAGCAAGTCCATGTCCTTCTGTCCGAACCGTTCGGAAAGTATGGCCAGTCCGTCACAGTTGCTTACGTGGATAAGAAGGGCCATGGCGGCCTTTGTGGCGTCCTTCGATTCCTGATCGGTAAGGGTGTCCTTGCTTAAAAGCTGCGCGCAGACCTTCGCAGTATCTATTACGTTGTTGTGCTCCCTTATAAGCTGATCGACATATTCGCCAAGGAATTTACGGAGGGCCGGATAAAGATACTCTTCTTCGTACCTGAAATGAGGCCCGGTAAGGACATTCAACTGCCCAAGCACTTCCCTCGCCTTTTTTACGTCTTTTTCCATCAGGGCGTTGGTGATCTCGAGAATGCCGTCACGCACCTTTCTGTGGTCTTCTCTGAATTCTTCAATAGGGTCCAACCTGTCTGTCATATCCGTCTCCTTTGATTAATTTAATAAATCGTCAAATCACATACCGATTTCCCCGGACTTCCGGAAAGTCGTCGATACGGAAAAAATCTTCCGGAACCCGGATGTAAAATTTCATTTTATATGTCTGCAATATAACACGGAAAAACAAATAAAACAATCAGGCGATTTTTTGCGTGTAACAACGACCATCGTTAGCCAAGACCAGCCTTTCCGCCAATCCGTCACAGCCTCCTACATCCTCGATCTGAAGTAATCTATCGTCAGTTCAAGCCCTTCTTTGAGGGCGATACGCGGACTCCAGCCGAGAATGTTTTTGGCGATGGTTATATCGGGTCGCCTCTGCGCGGGATCGTCGGGAGGAAGCGGCTTCTGAACTATGATAGAATCGCTTCCAGTCATTTCTCTGATAAGATTAGCTAGGTCGAGGACCCTGAATTCCACAGGATTGCCGAGGTTTATCGGCCCTGCGATAGAATCCATATTCATCATCCTCACGATGCCATCGACCATGTCGTCGACATAGCAGAAAGAGCGTGTCTGGCTTCCATCCCCGTAGATCGTCATGTCGCGGCCCCGCAAGGCCTGCACGATGAAGTTGCTTACTACCCTGCCGTCATCCTCGAGCATCCTCGGGCCGAATGTATTGAATATGCGCACCACCCTGGCATCGACCCCGTTTTGCCTCTTATAGTCGAACATGAGGGTCTCGGCGCACCTCTTGCCCTCGTCGTAACAGGCCCTCGGCCCTATCGGATTTGCGTTGCCCCAATAGTCCTCGGTCTGCGGATGTACAAGAGGATTGCCGTAAACCTCGGAAGTTGAAGCCTGAAGTATGCGGGCCTTTACCCTCTTGGCCAGCCCAAGCATGTTGAGCGTGCCCATGATGCTGGTTTTTATCGTCTTTACCGGATTGTATTGATAGTGTATGGGAGAGGCGGGGCAGGCGAAGTTGTATATCTGATCGACTTCGAGAAGTATGGGCTCTATGACATCATGCCTTACAAGCTCAAAAAAGGGGTTGCGAAGAAGATGCTTGATATTGGTTTTTCTTCCGGTAAAAAAGTTGTCGAGGCAGATGACCTCGAAGCCGTCTTTAAGGAGCCTTTCGCACAGGTGCGACCCGATGAAGCCCGCCCCTCCGGTTACAAGAACCCGTTTCACTCGGACCAGCCCTTTCTTATCGAGATCTTCACTTACCGTAAAACTTGATTATGCTCGATACGACATGCCTCTGTTCGGTTGCCTTGAGCTCAGGATATATGGGAAGCGCAAGCACTTCCTTCGCAGCCCTTTCAGAAACCGGAAAATCGCCGCTCCTGTATCCGAGGTATCTGAAGCACTTCTGCAGGTGAAGAGGCATAGGGTAGTATATCTCGGTGCCTATGCCCAGGCCGGAGAGATGCTCCCTAAGTTCGTCCCTCTTCCTCACCCTTATAACGTACTGGTTAAAGACCGGGCGCTGGCCGGCTCCGACATGCGGTAGCGTAACCTCTTCGGGCTGCCCCATCTTGCCGAATAGCGTTCCGTATCTTCCCGCGTTCTCTACTCTTTTTTCCGTCCAGCCCGCAAGGCGCCTGAGCTTGACCCTCAAGGCTGCGGCCTGCAGCTCGTCAAGCCTGCTGTTTACACCTATGGCTTCATGGTAATATCTTTTCCTGCTGCCGTGGACGCGGAGCATCCTCACGCTTTCCGCGAGGCCTTCATCATTAGTCACCACCATCCCCCCGTCGCCGAAACCGCCGAGATTCTTGGTCGGATAGAAAGAAAGGCAACCGATGTCGCCAAGAGTGCAGGCCATTGCGCCTTTGTAAGAAGCGCCGATCGACTGCGCGGCGTCCTCGACAACCTTTATCCGGAACTTGCGCGCAATGGCCCTGATCCCATCCATCTCGGCGCACTGGCCGTAAAGGTGTACGGGTATTATCGCCTTTACGTCCTTCCTGCTTTTCCTGAGACAAGCTTCTATCGAGCCCGGGTCTATATTATAGGTCATAGGGTCTATATCTACGAAAACAGGCACGGCCCCAAGCCGCGCTATCGACGAGGCTGTCGCAAAAAAGGTAAAGGGCGACGTTATTACTTTGTCTCCAGGCCCTACCCCGGCGGCCATCAGGGATAGAAGGATCGCATCCGTCCCGGATGCCACGCCTACCGCGAACCTTGCGCCACAGTACGCGGCTA
Organism: Deltaproteobacteria bacterium; assembly: GCA_021825035.1. Lineage (GTDB taxonomy): Bacteria > Desulfobacterota > GWC2-55-46 > GWC2-55-46 > GWC2-55-46 > JAKAIQ01. The sequence goes on from JAKAIQ010000131.1 coordinate 3,134, forward strand.
TCTCCGATTCGAGGGCTGATACGTTCATGCCAAGCACGTAATGTTGCGAATCGAAGACCTTCTTTGCCTCTTCCAGAACCTCTTTCCTTATTTTCCTGTACTGCCGTGCCAGATCCAATAATTGAACTTTCAAGACCGACTCCTTCATGTTTTTTTGGGGGATATCCGGCAAATTGTCGCATCCGGTTGTTAGCAGGCGATACGCTCTTCATGACTCATACAAAGTGCCCCGGCCCGGTGATGAGAACGAAATATGGTTTTTCAGAGTTTCAATGGAACTGTCTGCGGATTATTGAGCGGCGTGCATCTTTCTCTCAGGTCTTTTAATTTCCTTCTGCACTCTGTCAAGAACCCCGTTTATGAACGCGCCCGATTCCCCTGAGCCGTAGCGCTTGGCAAGCTCCACAGCCTCATCAATCACTACCTTGAAGGGGATATCCTCTCCGTAAAGCAATTCATAAACAGCGAGCCGGAGGATATTCCTGTCTACAACGGCCATCCTGTCCATCCTCCAGTTCTCTGAGAACCCCTCTATGACAACGTCTATGTCCTTGCGCTTCTCCACGACGCCGCTTACCAGCGATTCGCAATATCGCCTGGCCTCCGTGCCCGGTTGAAGGCCTTCCATGTACGGTTCCATATCGCCCTGATCGTTCTGTGCGATGTCGATCCTGTAAAGTATCTGAAGCGCGATAGCCCGCGCTCTGTGCCTTATGTTCATACTGGATCTCTCGGTAATCCCTATTTTTTTCTGCCGATCGTCTTTAGGAGGTTCGCCATCTCGATTGCGGTCAGGGCCGCGTCCCTGCCCTTGTTGCCGGACTTTGTCCCGGCCCTCTCTATTGCCTGTTCGAGATTGTCGGCGGTGATGACTCCGAAGGATATGGGGCGTTCGTATTCAAGAGCGACCCTGGCTATCCCCTTGGCCGCCTCTCCGGCAACCAAGTCAAAATGAGGCGTGGCGCCTCGTATTACGCACCCCAGACATATTATGGCATCGTGGTTCCCGCCGCGTGCAAGCGTCTTGGCAACCACGGGCATCTCAAATGAACCCGGGACCTTGACGATCTCGATATCGCTCTCTGCGGCACCGCTGCGAAGAAGAGTATCTATCGCGCCCTCCTGCAGCCTGTCGCTTATGAAATCGTTGAACCTGCTTACCACAAGCGCTATCTTAAGCCCTTTCGCGGAAAGATTACCTTCAACCGTCTTCGGCATACTGCCTCCAGTCATTTCTGTTTTTTTGAAGCGCAGCCGTGCGACGCCTTATTTCGCACCGCCCTTTTCATTATCGAAATCGTCGAGATTGCTTATGATGTGGCCCATCTTTTCCTTCTTCACCTTCAAATATTTGACGTTTCTGCTATGCGGGGCCGACTCTATAGGAACCCGTCCTATAATCTCGAGGCCGTAGCCTTCAAGGCCAACGATCTTTTTTGGGTTATTGGTAATTATCCTCATCTTCCTGACGCCGAGGTCAAGAAGTATCTGAGCCCCGATGCCATAATCCCTCAAGTCCGCCTGAAAGCCGAGCTTTTCGTTGGCCTCCACGGTATCGAGCCCCTGGTCCTGGAGCGCATAGGCCTTGAGTTTGTTGGCAAGCCCTATCCCCCTTCCTTCCTGGTGCATGTAAAGAAGAACGCCTTTGCCGGCCTTCTCTATGATCTTCATGGCGCCCTTGAGCTGATCCCCGCAGTCACACCTCTCGGAGCCAAGGACATCGCCCGTTAGACATTCGGAATGCACCCTTACAAGCACCGGCTCATCAGGCCTTATCTCGCCCTTCACAAGGGCAAGATGCTCATGCGTGTCGATGTCGTTCGTGTAAGCTATCGCCCTGAACTCGCCGCCGTATTTCGTGGGGAGTTCGGCCTCGGCCACCCTTTTTACAAGGCGGTCTTTCTTGAGCCTGTATTCTATTATATCGGCTATCGTGACTATAAAGAGGCCATGCTCTTTTGAAAAGAGTTCAAGGTCTCTCATCCTCGCCATCGAGCCGTCTTCTTTCATGATTTCGCATATGACGCCGGCCGGTTTGAAACCGGCAAGCCTCGCCAGGTCCACCGAGCCTTCCGTCTGTCCAGTGCGGACAAGCACCCCGCCGTTACGCGCGCGCAGCGGGAATATATGGCCCGGCCTGGCCAGGTCTTCAGGTCTTGCGCCGTCCTTAACGGCGGCGTGTATGGTAGCTGCCCTGTCAGTGGCGGAGATGCCGGTCGTAACGCCATTTCTGGCATCTACCGATACCGTAAAAGCGGTCCGAAAAAGAGAGCTGTTCTCCTCGACCATTGGCTTGAGATCGAGTTCGTCCGCAGCGGCCTCCGTAAGGGCAAGGCATACAAGCCCCCTTCCATAAGTCGCCATGAAGTTGATGGCCTGCGGAGTCACTTTTTCCGCGGCCATGCAAAGATCGCCTTCGTTCTCCCTGTCTTCGTCATCGACGAGTACAACCATCTCTCCATGGCGAATCCTTTCAAGAGCCCCTTCAACCCTTTTTATGGACATGTCAACCTCGTTATTAACCCCTTTTGCTGAAAAAGCCGTGCATGGCGAGAAAATCCTCGGTTATCGCTTTTTTCCCGCCTGATAGAAACTTCTCGACGTACTTGCCTATGATATCGGTCTCTACATTTACCTTGGAGCCTTTGCCCAGTCTGCCGAGTGTCGTTGCCTTCAATGTCTGCGGGATTACCGATATATTGAAACCCGAAGAGGCCACCCCGGCTATTGTCAGACTTACGCCATCAACGGAAATGGATCCCTTTAAAACTATCTGGGACATAAGCGCTGGAGGCGCCTCCACTTCAAGAGACATGAAATCCGTCTTGACGGCCGCAGATGCGACGGCCCCCAGGCCGTCAACGTGGCCTGTCACAAGGTGGCCTCCAAGGGGCTTTGAAAGCGTCAACGCCCTTTCAAGATTAACGTCATCGCCTGACTTCAGCATTCCGATGGTAGTTGTACCGAGCGTCTCATTGCTAAGGTCGGCGTCAAAAGCGCCCTTTGAAAGAGCGGTCACCGTGAGGCACACACCGCTAACCGCAATGCTACCGCCGATCTCGATCCCGTCAAGGGACGTCTCGATTTTTATTCTACCAAAAGCCCCCTTTTTTTCAATAGATTTTACTCTTCCTATATCCTCGATTATGCCCGTAAACATTATAACCCCTCAATTGAAAGAACCCTCTACGAGAATATCATCCCCGATGCTACGAGTTGATATTTTTTTAAGTTTTACCGAATTCTTCAAGGACTTTAGCT
>JAKAIQ010000132.1 GCA_021825035.1 Deltaproteobacteria bacterium
TGATAAAGGATGTCTTCGAGGCCATAAAGAAAAGAAGGTCGGCTTCGCCTGAGAAGTCGTACGTGGCCTCCCTCTACGGCAAAGGGCTATCCGGGATACTCGAAAAGGTCGGGGAGGAGTCGGCGGAGCTTGTCGAGGCCGCCGAAAAAAAAGGCAGGGACGCGGTGGTATACGAGCTTTGCGACCTCTGGTTCCATACGATGGTGCTACTCGCGAACGAGGGGATTGAGATAGAGGACGTCTTTGGCGAGCTCGCCCGGAGGTTCGGAACTTCCGGGATAGCGGAAAAAGAATCGAGGAAGGGGAAATGACAATGACCGGATGCGTGTTCTGCAGGATCGTCGCGAAGGAGATCCCTTCGACCGTCGTGAACGAAACGGAGCAAACCATCGTCGTGAAGGACATAAACCCCCAGGCCCCGACGCACCTGCTCGTCATACCGAGGGCGCATTATTCCACGCTCCTCGACTGCGGCGACGACGCGCTCCTCGCCGAGATGATGGCGACCGCAAGGGATACGGCTCAGAAGCTCGGCATCGGCAAAAGCGGCTTCAGGCTGGTCGTGAACACGAACGAGGGCGGCGGCCAGACCGTGTTTCACCTCCACATGCACCTCCTCGGCGGAAGGGCGCTCGCAGGCAGGATGGGGTAGGGCGGCCAGGGGCTTGTTCCCGGACAGGCCCGGTGAAACAGCGGCGGCTTCAAGCGTGGCCCAGGGCCGCGCGTGAAAGAGGAAATTCAGGATTATCTGGATTATCCGGCCCATGTCCTTTGCCCTTCGCCTTTCCTAATCTTGCCTGCTGCGGCCACGATACCTGAGATTAAAGCGCCTGTCCAAGACGGATGTCCACGTTTGGGCACTGGAATGGCCTTCCGCCTCTTTTCCCACGTCCCTCCCCCCATACCCCCCCCTCCCATATACTTCCTTTCCCTTCCTTTCCTAATAGTGCTGTGCCGGCATGATGCCGGCATGGTACGCGTAATGCGCCGGCATGGTGCTGGCACTGTGCCGGCATGGTGCTGGCATGGTGCCGGCACAGTACGCGTAATGCGCAACGAAAAGCGCGCCTTTTTCCGTCTTCGTCCATGCTTTTCCACAGATGTTGAAAATATCGCCAACCGCATGAAAAATAACGGGTTTTTCAACCAGCAAAAAAACCCTGTTTTCTTCAAGGTTTTCCCTTGACAAAAAGACACATGCGGAATATAGTTTAGCGGCGTGGTATAAAGTGGTATAAAGTGGTGTACGGTGTCACATTTAGTGGTATAAAGGCGTATCTTGAGGGAAAATGTTCAGAGGCAGGTATGAACATACCATAGATTCGAAGGGGAGGCTTTCCGTGCCTTCCCGGTTCAGGGAGACCTTGAACGAGAGATATGACTCCCGCCTTGTCGTGACCACCTATGACGGGTTTCTCATAGCCTATCCTTTCGCCGAATGGCAGGTGCTCGAGGAGCGGGCCGCGGGCCTGCCGTCCTTCAAGAAAGATACGATGGCTTTTTTAAGGTTTTTCTATTCGAGCGCGGCCGACTGCGCCATAGACAGGCTCGGCAGGGTGCTGATCCCCCAGGCGCTCAGGGACTATGCGCACCTTGAAAAGGACGTCATGCTCGTGGGCGCGTTCAAGCACATCGAGATATGGGGCAAGCCGCTCTGGGAGAAGGCGGAGGCCGAAGCCTCCCGTGACGATATAGTGGCGACGCTCGAACGCCTGGGGCTTTAGATGGAGTTTTCTCATACGCCCGTCATGGCGGCCGAGGTGACGTCGCTTCTCGGCTGCAAGTCCGCCGGGATATACGTGGACGGGACGCTGGGGGGCGGAGGCCACGCGCTCGAAATATTGAAGGCGAGTTCGCCGGACGGGGTCGTGGTCGGGATAGACCTTGACGAAGACGCCTTGAAGGCCGCCGGAAGGCTCCTTGAGCCTTTCGGGGACAGGGTCAGGCTGGCAAGGGGAAACTTCAGGGACATGAGGTCGATCCTCGCCGGTCTCGGCATGGGCCGGGTGGACGGGATAGTGCTCGATCTCGGCGTGTCGTCGCACCAGCTCGACGCCCCGGAGCGCGGCTTCAGCTTCAGGGCGGACGCCCGGCTCGACATGAGGATGGACAGGAGCCGGGGGCTTTCGGCATACGACATCGTGAACGGCTACGAGGCGTCCGAGCTTGCGAGGATCTTCCGCGAATACGGCGAGGAGAGGCACGCAAGGAGGATAGCCGGGCTGATAGAGAAGGCGAGAAAGACGGGGCCGGTGGAGACCACGGGCGATCTGGTGAATATCGTCCTTTGCGCGATCCCGAAGAGGTTTCACGGCGGCAGGAAGCACCCGGCCACGAAGGTCTTTCAGGCGCTCCGCATGGCCGTGAACGACGAGCTTCAAAACCTCGAGCAGGGCCTTGCCGAAGGCGTCGCGTGCCTTAAAAGCGGAGGGAGGTTCGCGGTCATATCGTTCCACTCCCTCGAAGACAGGATGGTAAAGAATACGTTCAGGGAGCTCGCCGCCGGATGCGTATGCCCGCCCAGGGCGCCGCGGTGCGTATGCGGAAAAAAGGCGACGGTCAGGGTCTTGACGAAAAAGGCGCTGACCCCGGCAAGCGGCGAGGTGGAAACGAACCCGCGGGCGAGGAGCGCGAAGCTGAGGGCGATCGAAACGATTTAGCCCGAACATAACCGCGATTTTCCGGCGATCTTTTGCCGGACACTTTCAATGAGGAGGAGCCATGCCGCAGACTATCGTAAAGAAGGTGGGGCTTTCGACCGGGGTGCTCACCGGCCAGGACGTCAGGATAAGGAGAAACCCGAGGGACATGGGCTTCCTTTACGCCGCCGTGCTGTCTTCCTTCGCCATAGTGGCGGCCGTCTTCGCCTTTCTCTGGACAAGGGTGACGGTAGTCAGGACAGGCTACGAGATATCGAGGGCGAACGCGGCTGAGGCCTCCCTCGTCGAGCAAAACAAGCGGCTGAGGATAGAGTTCCTGAAGCTCAAATCCCCGGACAGGATCGAAAGGATAGCGTCCAACGAGCTTGATCTCGTGCATCCCACGGGAGATCAGATCGTGAATATCAAATGAAAAGGAAGGGGAAGGGGAAATCCTATTTAAGGTTCAGGATATTTTTCATCTCCGGCGTCTTCATCCTTATTTTCGGGGTTATCTTCGCCAGGGCTTTCGAGCTGCAGGTGCTCGAAAGCGGGCGTCTCAAGGCCATGGCGGCCCGCCAGCACGTGAGGACAGTCAACGTGCAGTCGAAGCGGGGCGCCATCTATGACAGGAATCTCAAGGAGCTTGCGGTAAGCCTCGACGTGGATTCGGTCTACGTTCAGCCGCGGAAGGTGGAGTCTCCGAGGCGGACGGCGAGGGCGCTCGCGCAGGCCCTTTCCATGGACACCGCCGGGGTGGAGCGAAAGCTCAGGTCGGCAGGCAATTTCGTATGGCTCGAACGGCAGGTCGATCTTGCCGGGGGGCGGCGCAAGGCCATAGAAGACCTTGACGGCGTCGGGCTCATGAAGGAGAGCAGGCGTTACTACCCGAACCGCCAGCTCGCCGCGAACCTCATCGGTTTTACGGGCGTGGACTCAAGGGGGCTCGAGGGGGTCGAGCTTTTTTACGACAGGATGCTGAGGGGCGAGCCCGCAAGGTTCTCGAGCGACAAGGACGCCATGGGCAGGCTCATCCTCTACGAGGACATGGACAAGGTCGCGCCCGTGCACGGGATGGTGGTCGAGCTTACTATAGACAAGGCCATCCAGTATATCGCCGAGAAGGCCCTCAGGCGGAAGGTTGAAGACTCAGGCGCGAAGGGAGGCACGGCCATCGTCATGGACCCCAAGACGGGCGAGATACTCGCCATGGCGAGCGTCCCGACCTTCGACCCGAACAACTTCCGGGCTTTTTCCGAAAGGGAATGGAGGAACAGGGCGATAGCGGACGCGGTCGAGCCTGGCTCGGTCTTCAAGACCTTCATCATATCGGCGGCGCTTGAAGAGAACGCGGTGAAGGCCTCGGACTCCTTCTACTGCGAGAACGGGAGCTACAGGGTCGCCAACAGGGTCTTTCACGACGTGGACAAGAACGGCTGGCTCACGGTGCCACAGATATTGAAGGTGTCGAGCAACATCGGCGCCGCCAAGATAGGCGAAAGGCTCGGAAAAGTCCAGCTTTACAGGTATCTCAGGGCGTACGGCTTCGGCGAGAAGACCGGCATCGATCTTCCGGGCGAGGCCACCGGCCTTTTAAGGCCGTACGGCAAATGGTCTAAAGTGACCCTTGAGACGGTATCATTCGGCCAGGGCGTATCGGCCACGCCGCTCCAGCTCGTGACGGCAGTCTCGGCGGTGGCCAACGGCGGGTTCCTCATGAAGCCGTACGTGGTAAAGGCCGTGATGGATCACGACCACAGGGTAGTAAAGGAGTTCAACCCCGTCATAAGGAGGAGGGTCGTCTCGGAGAGGACGGCCGGGCTGATGACCGGGATGCTCACGGGAGTGACCCAACCGGGAGGCACGGGCGTAAAGGCCGCGATCGAAGGCTTCGAGGTGGCCGGCAAGACCGGCACCGCGCAGAAGCCCGACCTCAGGGCAGGCGGGTACGCGAAGGGCGCCTTTACGTCCTCGTTTTTCGGGTTCGTCCCGGCGAAAGACCCTTTGCTGGCGATAATCGTCATGATAGACGAGCCGAAGAAGTTCTATCACGGAGGCGAGGCCGCGGCCCCGGTCTTCAAGGAGATAGCCGAGCAGAGCCTCTCCCACATGGACGTCTTTCCGGGGGGCGGGTCAGGGCGGGCCGCTCCGGCTACGTCCGGGGATGACTCCCCTGAGCGCGGCGACAACGCCGTCCGGGCCGACGACGGCCCCGGCGTCCCCGACTTCACGGGCAAGTCGGTGAGGATGGTCATGAGGATGGCCAAGGAGAAGTCCTTCGGCGTGGACATAATCGGAAGCGGCAGGGCATACGCCCAGAAGCCCGCACCGGGCGGCGCCCCCGGAAAGGGCAACGTGGCAGTGTGGTTCAGGTAGGCAAGAGGCGCGCCGGGAATAGTTTGAAACCGGCGGCCCGATATGAGAAAATATTGCGTTGAGCCGGGATGAGTCCGGGACGGGCTTTTCCGGGCCATATCGTATGTATCGATCGCGCGAGCGTCCGGGTTTTGCGCCGATTCCGTTGGAAGTTTGCTGTAACCTTTAACCGTCTTACCGCAGACATGAGATTAAAAGTCCTTATCGGTTCCCTGGATTGCGAGGTCATCGGCCCGGACGTCGAGATCACCGGGATAACCGCGGATTCAAGGGATATAAATAAAGCGGCGGAGGCCGGGGGCGCGCTTTTCGCAGCCATACCGGGGGAACGCGCCGACGGCCACGGCTTCATAGCCCAGGCCGTGGAGAACGGCGCGGCGTGCGTCATGGCCGAGAGGCCCGCGCGGGTATCCGTCACCCAGGTCGTGGTGCCGGACGCGAGGGCGGCGCTTTCGAGGGTCGCGAGCGTCTTTTACGGCGAGCCGTCCCGGAAGCTCGTGATCGCGGGCGTCACCGGCACGAACGGCAAGACCACCACCACGTATCTCATCGAGTCCATCCTCAGGGAGGCGGGTTTCAATCCGGGGGTGATAGGCACGGTCAATTACCGTTACGGCGGAAAGACGTTCCAGGCGTCCCACACCACGCCGGACGCGCCGCGTCTCCATAAGATGCTGAGGGAGATGCTCGACGCCGGTGTGACCCACTGCGTCATGGAGGTTTCCTCGCATTCTCTCGCGCAAAAGAGGGTGAACGACTGCTCCTTCGACGTCGGGGTTTTCACGAACCTCACCCACGAGCACCTCGACTACCACGGCACGATGGAGGAGTATTACAGGTGCAAATCAGCCCTTTTCAGGCTCCTCAGGGACTCCGGCGGCTCATCCGTCGTGAACGTGGACGACCCCTGGGGCCGCCGCCTCAAAGACGAATTCCCGTCGGCCGCCGCGTATGGCCTGAAAGAAGGCGCCTCGATAACGCCGCTCGGCTTCTCGTTCGGCGAGGGCTCGACCGAGGCGACGGTCAGGACTCCCGCCGGCGACGTCCATGTGTCGTCCGGCCTCGTCGGCGAGTATAACCTCCAGAACATCCTCGCGGCCATCGGCGCCGGATGCGCGCTCGGCGCAGGCCCCGGCGCGATCGGAAGGGGCATAAGCGCGCTTGCGCGCGTCCCCGGCAGGCTTGAGAAGATAGAGGTGGACGGCCGAGCGAAGGGGCGCTTCAGGGCGTACGTCGATTACGCGCATACCGGGGACGCCCTCGAAAGGGCGATAAGCGCGCTCAGGCGCATATCGAAAGGCCGGGTGATAACGGTA
>JAKAIQ010000133.1 GCA_021825035.1 Deltaproteobacteria bacterium
GATCGCTTTTCTCAATGTTTCAATCGAGGGCACATTCACGAGTCTTCCAGACTCGTCCGCGAACATCCTTCAGGAAAACCCCGCAATATCCGCAGGCTGCACCTCTTCGCCATCCACGAACACCGAGGGCGAGCCCTTGAGCCCTTTTTTACCGGCTTCCTCGTCGTTTAGACGGAAAAAGGCCACTTCGGCCTTCTGGCCTTCTAAGCCAAGAGCCTTATCTATGTTCTCTTTCAAGGAGGCCTCGGAACCGCACCTTTCAGATATGAAGCACTCTATTTGCATCACATTTCCTGTAGCCGCTGATGAACTCAGGCAAGGCTCAGTGGTGGCCGTGCTCGCTTTCCGTTGAAGCGGCGACGACGCTTATTTGAGGGAAAAACCTGAGGAAAAGAAGCGCTGAAAGGACGGTTACCGAGATGCCGCCGAGGAGAAGGGAAATCCCGGTCCATGTCATGAAGACCCTCGAGCTCCCGTCCGAGAACTGCGGGATTATCATGAGATACCTGTTTATCCACATGGCGGAGCAGATGAGGATCGCCACGAACGACAGCGAGGCCGCGTTGAGCTTTATGCTCCTGAAGATGAGGGACAGGAACGGGACGACGAATGCCGTGACTATCATGAGGCCGAAGGGCAGGACGAAATTGCCGGTCATCCTTTTAAACAGCGGCCCGGTAAGTTCGGGCTGGTTGCCGTACCAGATGACGAAGAACTGCGACCAGAACATGTAGAGCCAGAGGAGAGCGAAACCGAGGAAGACCTTGCCCATCGAGTCGAGGTGGCGCGGCGTTATGCCAGCCCCGGACTTCTTCGCGATAAGATAAACGGACATGAGGAAGAGGAACGCGGCCCCTGCGAATATGTTGCCCACCCAGTAATAGGGCGGGAATATGGAGCTGTCCCAGTGGGGGATTATCGTCATGCCGAAGTCCCATGCCGCGATGGTGTTCGTCAGCACGAACGAGGCCATGACAAGGCCCGCGAGAACGTTGAGGGTCTTTTCGAGGTTGCCCTCCCGGCGCTCTTCTTTGCGCACGGTCATGAAGTAGAAGAAGCTTATGAGGTAGAAAAGCGCCATGGCGAGGACATTTCTCCAGAAAAGGAAGTCCATGTGCAACCACGCGCCGATAAGGCCGTGTTCCGCCTCTGCCCCCGGCTTCGTCCACCAGAAGATATGGGGGCTCGCGCCCGCGTATATGACGAGGAACATGACGGCCGCCACGGGGATGAACGAAAGGGTCATTATCTCGCCGAGCCGCGAGTAGTATCTGCCCCATCCGGACTTTACTATCCTCATTATCGCGGACAGGAGTATCCCGGCCTGCGTTATGCCCAGAAAGTAGATGAAGTTGGCGGTGAGGAGGCCCCACATCGCGGACGGGTCCGCGGCGGTCGCCGCCGTGTACGCGAACGAGACGATCCCGTTAATGACGAGTATGACAAGTATCCACACTAACATGATAGACGTTCCTGCCGTTTATTTGTTTGCGGGCCGTTATCCGCGCCCCTGCGCCGGGCTCACCTTGCCGCCGAGGCCGCGCCCTGAGGTTTCTTCTCCGCCGCCCTGCCGAAGAAGCCCTTTATGTAATTGACTATATGCCACCTGTCGTCCTGGGCCACGGAGTCCCTGTAGCTCGGCATGACCGCGAGGCCGCCGTGGGTTATCGTGTAGAATATGTCGCCGTCGGGCTTGGACTGCACGTACGCGCTCGTCAGGTCCGCCGGGGTGACGTATTTCTGGCCGACCGGCCCGTTTCCGACTCCGCTGTCCCCGTGGCAGGTCGCGCAGAAGATGTTGTAGCGCTGCCGCCCCCGCTCTATCGATTCCGCGGTCATCGGAAAGGGATTCTTGAGCTTCGCGGCCTCGGCCCTGTCCTTCGCGTAAAAAGGGTCGCCGGTCGTGGGGATTAGCCCCGGCGGCGTCGGCGGGGCCGGGCACTTCTGCGCCCGGCAGGACGGCTGCAGGAACATGTCCCACGACCATGGCATGGCGAGCGCGGACGCGGGCGTCATAGTCAGGAGAAGCGCAATTATGTATGCCAGCCTATTCTTCAACCTTTTTTACCTCTTTCGCGCCGTATTCCGTGAGAATCTTCTCGACTTCGTTGAAGCCCCCTCTTCTTATGCCCTGCACGTAAAGGCCGAACGAATCCACCGAAACCTCCGGGGTCAGATGCTCTTTCGTGGCGGGCAGGCCCGCGAAGAGCACGAAACCCGCGAGGGTGAAGAGCACCCCTAAAAGTATCGTCGTCTCGTAGGAGATCAGAAGCGGCGGGGGGATGGCCCAGAGCATCCTGCCGCCCCTCGCGAGCGGATACATGGCTATGGTGCCGAGACAGAGCACCATCCCGAAGCAGAACCCCGAAACGCCCCCGAAGAACGTCGCGTACTTGATGGGGTTGTTCTGCTTTCCGAGGATCGGCTCGAGCTCATGGCCGAGCGGGACCGGAGAAAAGACCTCGACGTAGTACCCGGCGCTTTTCATCTTTTCCGCCGCGTTTGCCAGTTCGTCCACGTAGTCGAAGAGACCGAGCGCGCTTTCCATTTCAGTGACCTTCCTTTTTCATCGGCACCCCCACGTCCTCCTTTATCTCGAATATCGAGATGACGGGGAATATCTTTATGATAATCATGAAGAGCGATATGAACACCATCAGCGCGCCGACCGTTATCGACATCTCCACCCAGGTCGGGGTATAGCTGTGCCACATGTACGGGAGGAACTTGCGGGATTCCGAGTTCGGGATTATGAGGTAGCGTTCGAGCCACATCCCGATGATTATGAATATGCAGAGAAAGAACATGAGCTTCTCGGAGCGCCTGACCTTGCCGCTAATGAGAACGAGCGGAAGGATCGTGTTGCAGAATATCATGAAGGCGAAGAGCCACGAGTACGGGTACGTCAGTATCTTGTAGGTGATGTGCTGAATCTCGTCCGAGGTGTTGGCGAAGTACCCGGTGATTATCTCCATGCCGGTCAGATAGCTCCAGGTGAGCGCGAGAACGAGTATGAAGAGCCCGATCCTGTCGTAGTGGTGGATGAGGATGTATTTCTTCATCATCGGGAAGGTCCAACGCAGGACCGTAAGAGCGAGTATCACGGCGGCGAAGCCCGAAAGGAGCGCGCCGGTGACGAAGTAGGGGGCGAAGACCGTCTGGGCGTAGCCGGGGACGATCGAGAGCGCGAAGTCCCATGATACGATGCTGTGGACAGACACGACGAGAGGCATTATGAACGACGCGAAGAACATGCTCGCCTTCGCCTGGAGATGCCACTGCCTGTCCGTGCCGCGCCAGCCGAGGGACATGGCCTTGTAGAAGCTCTTCCTCCATCCCGTGGTGCTCTGGCTCAGGGACGCGAAATCCGGTATCATGCCGAAGTACAGAAAGACGAGCGAGCTCGTGAAGTATGTGCCTATGGCGAAGACGTCGTACATTATCGGGGACTGGAAGCTCGTCCATATCTTCCTCTGGTTCGGGTACGGGAACGTCCAGTAGAAGTTCCACGGCCTGCCCATGTGTATGAAGACGAAAAACGCCACGACGATGAGCGCAAGGAGCGTCATCGTCTCCGCGCTCCTCGCTATCGCCCTTCTCCAGGGCGTTTCCGTTATGTAGAGCATGGCCGATATGAGCGTGCCCGCGTGGGCGACGCCGACCCAGAAGACGAAGTTCACGAGATATACGCCCCAGACGACCGGGACGTTCAACCCCGTCACGCCCTGGCCGGTGTATATCTGGTGTATCCAGGGCAGGAGGTAAAGGAAGACCGAGCAGAGGATGAAGAAGCCGAGGACAAGATAGTACTTCGGCCCCGTCTTCGTCATGAAGTTGATGATATCCTCGTTTACGCCCCTGTACGAGAGGCCTTCAGGCTTTCGATCCATCTTTCATCACCCTTTTTAGGTAGATAACGTTGGGGCCGCAGTTCTTTTCCTCCAGCAGATAAAACCTTCTCGGGTCCTTGGCGAGCTTCGCCACCCTGCTGTTCGGGTCGTAAAGGTCGCCGAAGGTCATCGCCCCGGTCGGGCACGCCTGGACGCAGGCGGGCGTCACGTCGCCGTCCTTTATCGGCCTCTTTTCATCCTTTGCCTTGTCCTTGGCCGCCCTTATCCTCTGTATGCAGAACGTCCCCTTCTCCATGACCCCCATCTCCCTTACCGTCACGTCGGGGTTGTATTGCTGGTCGAGGGGCTTGTCGCGTTTGTAGGTAAACCAGTTGAAGCGGCGGACGTCGTACGGGCAATACGTGGCGCACGTGAACGTGCCCACGCAGCGGTTATATACCTGGGTATTGAGGCCGTCCTGGTTGTGGTACGTGGCGAATACGGGGCAGCCGATCTCGCAGGGAGCCTTGTCGCAGTGCTGGCACATGATCGGGATGAACTTGACCTTTATGTCCGGGTATTCGCCCTCGTAGTACTTCTCGATTCTTATCCAGCTCATGTTCCTCGCGATCCCGCAGTTGTCCTTCCCCACGGTCTGGAGGTTGTTCTCGGCGTAGCACGCCACCACGCAGGCCTGGCAGCCGTTGCACTTGTCGAGGTCGATGACCATCGTCCAGCGGTAATCGTATTTCTTATAGTAACCGGGAACGCGGTACGATTGCAGGCGTTCCTGAATCTTTTGCATTATCCCGCTCAATCAGATTACCTCCTTCTTGATTTTGAGGAACTCATCCGGGGATATGGTCTTCACTATGTCCCTGCCCATGTCCCTCGTTGTTCCGGCGAGCTTTACGAGCTTTCCGGGCCTTGAGCCGGCCGACACCTTGACGCGCGTCGAGTTGAGGGCCACTGCCCCGCTCTTCGGGTCTTCGACGTTCGGCAATATCTCTATGGGGTTTACCCCTCTGCCCTGCGCGTATCTGCCGTAAAGCCTGTGGCCCTGGCCTATGGGCATCGCTATGGTATCGGGCCTTATGGCAGGATTGACGAAAAGCGGCGTCTCGACCTTGCCGTACGGCGACTCGACCGAAACGACGTCCCCCTCCTGAAGCCCCGCCTTCGCCGCGGTCTTCGGGTTCATCTCGACCCATGAGTCCCAGACGACCGTGGTGACCGGGTCGGGAAGCTCCTGGAGCCAGGGGAGATTCGCGTTCCTGCCGTCAAGCAGGCCTGCCTGCGGATACAGCACGAGGTAGAAGGGATAGTCCTTTTCACTGCCTTCAAAGGCCGCGGGCCGCGGCGAAAGATACGGCTCTACGGCCTTCGCCTGCACGGCAAGGCCCTTTCTCGCCGGCGCTTCCTTCGGCCACCAGCCTCCGGCGGCAAGAAGGTTTATCCAGAAGTGCTCGAAGTCGGGCGCGCTTGCCGCCATGGCCTTATTCTTCGAGTAAAGCCCTCTCCAGGAATCCTTCAAATATTCTTCGTAGGTGTTCCACTTGAACTTGGCCGCGACGCCTCCGCCCATGCCCTTGGAGACCGAGAGTATAGTGTCGCCGAGGCCCCTGGTCTGGAAGACCGGGCTTACCACCGGCTGCTGGAGCGTCGTCACAGGCATTCCGACCGACGGCTCGGAGACGCCGTCGCCCCACTCCTCGAGCGGCGTGTGGGACGGCAGAATGAGGTCGGCCAGGGCCGTGGTCTCGTCCATGAAGCTCGAAAAACTCGCGATGAACGGTATCTTTTTGAGGGCATCCTCCGCGCCCGCGCCCCTGGTGGACGTAAAGACCGGGTTCGTGTTGTAGACGAGAAGGGTCTTCACCTTCGAGGCCGAGGCCGCGGCCGTAAGCGACGAAAGCCTGCGGTCGAAGTCCATCCTGCCTCCGCCTATGAGGGTCTCCGGGTTCGGCGCGACCGTGCCGCCGGGGCCGAGATTGCCGGCGAGGTGATTGAGGATGTTCGTGGCGACTATGCCGGAGATCCCGTTTTCGTAACCCGAGAGATTGTCTCCACCGATGGCGAGGCTCGGCCGGTTTTCGGTAAACTCCTTCGCTATCCTCTCGATGCGCGGCCAATCGACGTCCGTTATCGCGTCCGCGTCTTTGGGAGTCACCCTGTCGAGGAGCGCCTTCCAGGCCGATGCGTCCCCTCCTCTGTAATAGCCCTTGTCAACGATGACCTTCGCTATGGCGAGGGCCAGTATGGATTCGGTTCCAGGCCTCGCGGGCACCCACTCGTCGGCGCTCATCCCGGTCAGGGACATGCGGGGCTCGACCTGCACGAGCCTGCCCCTCGTATCGCCTCCCTCGCGCATCGTGCCGTAGCCGAGGCTGTAGTTTACG
>JAKAIQ010000134.1 GCA_021825035.1 Deltaproteobacteria bacterium
AAATCCGCCGCCGGATGCCCGGCAGATCCAAGTCTACGGTTTTTCACGATGGTAATCCATAAAAGCATATACCATAATTGAAAAATGTCAAAGTTTTTTTTCTCACGCGCGCTTTTTGACGGCGCTGGCGTTGAACCAAGCAAACTTTCCTGTTTGGCGGTATAATATTTTTATGAAAAACAGGCTTTATTTTACGCCGATACAGATCATATTCATCATAGCCTCCTCTATTTTCGTCATTGAAGCTGCGGTGATGTTCTTCTTTTATTTCTTCCACGCCCTGCCTGAACTTTTCAAGGCCGTCATAGACCCGGCCGTGCTCGTACTTACTCTGTCGCCCGTATTGTACCTCTTCATATTCCGTCCGCTGATACGGCTTATAGACGAGCGCGAGGCCGCGCAGAATGAGCTTAGAAAAGAGCGCGACATGGCGCAGAGATACCTCGACGTGGCCGGCGTCATTCTTATAGTCCTTGACGCCGGAGGCGCGGTAACCCTCATAAACAGGAAGGGGAACCGGATTCTCGGATATGAAGAAAAGGATATTCGCGGCAAGAACTGGCTGGATAACTTCGTCCCGCGCAAGCTCAGGGGAGAGGTCGAGCTGGCCTTTGAGAGATTAAAGGCCGGCGATCTCGAGGAAAACGGGTATTTCGAATATCCGGTGCTCACGAAAAGCGGCGAGGAGAGGATCGTCCTGTGGCAGAACAGGGCATTGAGGAATGAAGGCGTCTTCACCGGGGTCCTTGCTTCGGGCGAGGATATAACGGAGCGTAAACGCGCCGAAAAGGCCCTGAAAGAGAGCGAGAACAGGTACAGGCTGGTGCATAATACCGCGTTTGACGGCATAATAACCGCGAGCGCGGACGACGTGATAATCGACTGCAATCCGGCCGCCGAAAAGATCTTCGGTTACGGGAAAGGCGGCCTTATCGGCACTCCGACCGTGAAGCTCATGCCCGAAAGCTACAGGCCGCGCCACATTAACGGTTTGAGAAGGTTCGTCGAGACCGGGGTAAGCGAAGTCCAGGGGAAGGTCCTCGAACTCGAGGCCCTGCGGAAGAACGGCGAGGTCTTTCCCATAGAACTCGTGTTGAGCAGTTTTACGCTTGGCGGCGTAATTAATTTTACAGGCATGATCCGCGACATCACCGAGCGCAAGAAGGCGGAAAGGGAAAAAGAGGTCATACAGTCGCAGCTGAACCAGTCGCAGAAGATGGAAGCCATCGGGAGGCTCGCCGGGGGCATAGCGCATGACTTCAACAACATATTGACTGCCATCCGCGGCAACGCCGAGCTTGGCATCGAGATGGTCGATAAGGCGAACCCCGCCCGCGCGAGGATGAACGAGATAATACTCTCCGTTCTCCATGCCTCCAAGCTCACGAGGCAGCTCCTGCTTTTCGGCAAGGGGCATGCCTTCGAGCTGCTCCCTCTCAACGTGAACAGGGTGATCGAGAATCTCCTCGTGATGATAAGCCGCATCATAGGCGACAACATCGTGATATCGAGGGAGTTCTCCTCCGACCTGTGGACCATCCGCGCAGACGAAGGGAATATCGAGCAGGTGGTGATGAACCTCGCGGTCAACGCGAGGGACGCCATGCCCCAGGGCGGCACGCTTACAATAAGGACTGAAAACGTCGCGCTTGACGAACGGAAGTGCGTCGGGATACCCGGCGCTCAGCCGGGGAATTACGTCTGTCTTGCGGTAAGGGATACCGGCTACGGTATGGACAGCGACATAATCGAGCATATCTTCGAGCCTTTCTTCACGACCAAGGAACTCGGCAAGGGGGTGGGGTTGGGGCTTGCCGTGGTGTATGGCATAGTCCGCAGCCACAACGGGTGCATAAAGGTCGAAAGCCTGCCGGGCCGCGGCACCGAGTTCAGGATATACCTGCCTGCCATGGCCGGCGGGATAAAGGAAGAGGAGGCCCCCGCCGCGACGGCGCCGGCCGCCGTGCCCCACGGCAGGGGGGAAAGGGTGCTTCTCATCGAGGATGAGAACATGGTACGGAATTTCGCCAGGACGGCCCTTGGCGAAAACGGCTATACGGTGTTCGAGGCAGGAAGCGCCGAGGAGGCCATGAGGGTATTCGAAAGGGAGGGCGGGAAGTTCGACCTCGTCTTCAGCGACCTCGTGCTCGCGGACAGGAGCGGCCTGCAGCTCGCGGATTACTTCGCGTCAGGCAATCCCGGCATCGCGGTCCTCATAACCAGCAGCTACGCGGACGCGGGCGACCAGCGCGAAATCATATCCCGGAAGGGTTTCAGATATCTTTCCAAGCCGTACTCCATGGGCGATCTCCTGATTGCCGTAAACGATTCCATAGAACGGAAAAAGATCAAACCGTAAGGGCGGCCCTTCATTTTCAAAAAGATATTTTTTTTTATTCCTCCGTATGTTAATTTCTTCTATCCGCGCATCCAATATTGCATAGGAGCATAAACCGAGAGATGGACTATAAAGCTACCCTCAATCTTCCGCGCACTGATTTCCAGATGAAGGCTGAACTCCAGAAAAAAGAGCCTGAGATGCTCAAAATTTGGGAAGATTCCGGCCTTTATGAGAGGATAATGGCGCACGGCAAGGGAATGCCCAAGTACACGCTCCACGATGGTCCGCCATATGCCAATGGCGATATACACATCGGTCATGCCTTGAATAAGATACTTAAGGATTTTATCGTAAAGAGCAGGCGCATGATGGGGTATTCTACAGACTATGTGCCCGGCTGGGACTGCCACGGCCTGCCTATCGAGCTTCAGGTCGAAAAGGAACTCGGCCGGAAAAAGCAGAATCTCACGAAGGCCGAGGTGAGGAAGAGGTGCCGGGCGTACGCGGAGAGGTTCGTCGGCATTCAGCGCGATGAATTCAAGAGGCTGGGGGTATTCGGCCAGTGGGACAAGCCATATCTGACCATGGACTTCGGGTATCAGGCGTCCATACTGCGGGAGCTTGGAAAGTTCGCGGCGAATAAGCTCGTCTACAAGGGCAAGAAGCCGGTGCACTGGTGTTCCTCATGCAGGACGGCGCTTGCCGAGGCCGAGGTCGAGTATTATGACAAGACCTCGCCTTCGGTATATGTGAAATTCCGGGTGAAGGACGTCGAAGGAAGCCAGGAGGAGGCTAAAAATATCTTCAGGCAGACCGGTTTCCCGCACCTCCGCCATTACTTTATCATCTGGACGACGACGCCATGGACCCTACCCGCGAACCTTGCCATAGCGGTGAATCCGGATATTGAGTATTCCCTGGTCAAGGTGAATCCCGGAAAAGGGGATGAAGTATGGGTAATGGCTAAGGAGTTGAAAGATGCGTGCCTGAATAAATTCGGAGTAAAAGAATCCGGCGATAGCCGGTACTCGGCTTTAGGCAAGTGGCTTGAGGGAGTGGTCTGCCGGCACCCCTTCATAGAAAGGGATTCTAAGGTCCTTCCCGGCGAGCACGTAACCACCGATGCCGGCACCGGATGCGTCCACATAGCCCCGGGGCACGGGCAGGAAGATTACGAGCTGGGGCTTAAATGGGGCCTCGACATATACACTCCCGTGGACGCCGGTGGGGCCTTTACGAAGGAAGTCCCGGAGTTCGAGGGGCAGTTCGTCTTCAAGGCCAACGCCGGGATAATCGAGCTTCTGAAGGCAAGGGGGGCGCTACTTCTTAAAGAAGACATAACGCATTCGTACCCCCACTGCTGGAGATGCAAATCCCCGATAATATTCCGCGCAACCGAGCAGTGGTTCGCGTCGATGGAGGCCGGGGATCTGAGGGAGAAGGCGCTTAAGGCCATCGATGAGAAGATTGAGTGGATACCTTCCTGGGGAAGGGACCGCATCTATAACATGATACTTAACAGGCCGGATTGGTGCCTTTCGAGACAGAGGGCATGGGGCGTGCCGATACCGGCGCTTCACTGCGCCTCGTGCGGGAAGTCTTTCCTCGATGAGGCGGTTATCGGCAAGCTCGCGGACGCCTTCGAGAAGGAAGGGGCCGACATCTGGTTTGAAAAGCCGCTCAATGAGCTTTTTCCGGAAGGGGCCGAATGTCCGGCGTGCGGCGGGAGAGAACTTGAAAAAGAAGAGGATATACTCGACGTATGGTTCGACTCGGGCGTTAGCTTCGCGGCCGTGCTTGAAAAAAGGCAAAACCTCAAGTTCCCGGCGGACCTCTATCTCGAGGGAAGCGACCAGCACAGGGGGTGGTTCCATTCGTCCCTCCTCGCTTCCATGGGGACGAGAGGCGGCCCGCCATACAGGGCAGTGCTTACCCATGGCTTCGTGGTCGATGGGGAAGGCCGCAAGATGAGCAAGTCCGTCGGCAACGTCATAGCCCCTCAGTCCGTTATCGGGAAATACGGGGCCGAGGTGCTCAGGCTCTGGGTCGCGGCTGAAGACTACCGGGAGGACGTGCGCATCTCGGAGGAGATACTCAAACGGCTTTCGGAATCATACAGGAGGATACGGAATACCTTCAGATACATCCTCGGCAATCTCCATGACTTCGACCCGGAAAAGGACTCGGTGCCGTACAAAGACCTCGAAGAGCTCGATAGGCTGACCCTGCACAGGCTCATGAAGCTGGCCGGCAAGATACGGAATGCGTATGAAACGTTCGAGTTCCATGCCATATACCATTCCGTTCACAACTTCTGCACGGTTGACCTGAGCGCGTTCTATCTCGACATACTGAAGGACAGGCTCTATACTTACAGTTCCAAATCGGCGGGAAGACGCGCGGCTCAAACGACCATCTACAATGTCCTCGACTGCCTTGTAAGGCTGCTGGCCCCGATACTCGTGTTTACGACCGACGAGGCATGGTCTTTCATGCCCGGGAAAAGGGCGGAGAGCGTCCACCTCGCCGTGATGCCGGAGACAAACCGCGAATGGCTCGACGATGCGCTCGAAAAAAAGTGGGATACCATCCTCTCGGTCAAAGCGGAGGCGTCTAAGGCGCTTGAGGCGGCCAGGCAGCAAAAGGTGATAGGGCACCCCCTCGACGCATCGGTCGTCATATTCCCCGCGCGCGAGCTCGAGTCGGTTCTCAAAGGGGAGGAAAAGGCTCTGGAGGAGGCGCTCATCGTCTCGGAGCTGAAGGTTTCGGGGACGCCGCCCGCGCCCTCCGGTAAAGAGGTTGTCTTTGAATCGAAGGATATACCGGGGCTGACTGTCATGGTCGAGGCCGCCTCCGGTCGGAAATGCGAAAGGTGCTGGCACTTCAGCCGCGCCGTAGGCGAGAGCGCGGAACATCCCACGATCTGCGGCAGATGTCTGGAGGCATTGAAATAAAAAAGAAGCTTCGAATATTCGCGGCCACGTCCGCGGCCGTCGTCATACTGGACCGGATTACCAAGTATGCCGTTACGGCGCGGCTCCGCCCGAACGAGGTCGTGGAGGAGATACCGGGTTTTTTCAATATCGTCCTCTACAGGAATCCTGGCGCCGCCTTCAGCATATTCAATGCCGGCGGCGCCCTCCGCACCCTTTTCCTGATAGCCGTTTCAGTTGCGGCGCTCGTAATCATAGCCGTTCTCATAGCGCAGTCGAAAGACGCGCTTATGACCTTCGCCCTTTCGATGATAGCCGGAGGAGCCGCCGGAAACCTCATCGACAGGGTGAGATACGGCTCGGTCGTCGATTTCCTCGATTTTTACGCGGCCGGGTATCACTGGCCGGCTTTCAACGTGGCTGATTCGGCCATAACGGCGGGCGTCGTCCTGGCGATATTCTCCTATTATTTCAGGCATCCGGAGGGATAGCCGGGCTATTCGCAGGACCCGATCCTCTTTTTTTCGGATTCGATGAATCGCCTGAGCGCCAGGCGGTCTTCCTCGGTTTCCGACAGGAACATTATGCCGTATCCGCTGAAAAGGGTCTTGTCTGAGACGTCGTTCGTAGACCAGCGCACAGCCCCTCTAATGTTAAAGACCCTGTCTATCCCCGGCAAAGAGAACTTCAATCCCAGCACCGCCCCGGTGAGTATGAAGACCTTCGTGTGAAGGAAGACGCCCGTTTCGCTTATATTCAGAAGGAACCCGGTATTTTGAGCGCCCGCCATGGTGAAGTCGACCGGGGCCGAGACAGGCACCCTGTCCCTCGGCCATGCCCTCGCGTTCTTGTCCGGGAAAAGCGCGCTGTTTACGCGGTATACTATCTGCTCAAGATCG
>JAKAIQ010000002.1 GCA_021825035.1 Deltaproteobacteria bacterium
TAAAGGACAGCGCGCCCCCCCTTTTAATGCTCGTTATGTCCATCTCCATCGCAAGCTGCGCTCCGTCGCGGCCCAGTATCTCGACCTCAACCGTAGGCTCCTTTTTGCCTTCGAGGGTCATTTTGAAAATCTTCCTGAATGTCTTTCTATAGTTTTCCGCGAGAATTGAAACAAATCGCTGCCCTATGAGGGTTTCCCTCGAATATCCTATTACCTCTTCCTGCCTTTTGTTTACCGCGGTTATCCTGCCGTCGATATCGACCATGAACATCGAGTCTTCGGCATAATCAAAAAGCGTATTGTAAAGCTCTATTTTCTCTATGGCGCTTTCGAGCTTCTTCTTCCCGGTCAAATCGGTTATTATCTCGAGGATCGACGTAGTGCCGTCGATGCTAAGCGGCGAGTAAGTTATCATGATGGTGCGTCCGTCCGCGGTAACAACCTCGATGGTGCCTGTTCTTTCACTGCCTTCCGGTATCGGGCATCCCGGGCACGGTGTCCTGCTTCCGGCATAGACCTCATGGCATATTCTCCCGACAGCGCCTTTTCCGTAGAGCTCCAGTATTCTCATGTTCGCGAACTGTATCCGGTAGTTCCTGTCGACTATATCAAGGCCGTCGCCCATGCTTCCGATGATGGCGTCGAGCTTGTTCCGTTCAAGAATAATCGCCTTTTCAAGCGTCTTCCTCCTGGTGATATCTCTAAGGTGTATCTGCACAAAGGGGCTCTCCCCCATTCTTATGCCGGTAAGGTCCATTTCCGCGGTAATGATATTCCCGTCATTCTTGAAGACTTCCGTCTCGCAGGTCGGCATTTTTTGGCCGGCAAGCGTGCTTTCAAAAAGCCTGGCGAATGCGCTCCTGGACTTTTCCGAAATGATCTTCGAGAAGTCATGGCCGAGAATGGAATCCCCCGAATACCCTATTATCTCTTCCTCCCGCTTATTGATGGCCGTTACAACGCCATCCGGGTTTACGAGGAACATCGAGTCTTCGGCATGGTCGAAAAAGGTCCTGTATTTTTCCTCCGACTCCTTGATTCTCTGGAGATAACGCGCTTTTTCCATGCTGTTCTTTTCAAGACTATCGGCCATCCTGTTGAATGTTTCGGACATCTGCTGAATCTCGTCGCCGGTATCAACCGTTATCCTGTGATCGAGGCGGCCCTGCCCGATAAGCTCAGCCCCTTTCGTAAGAAGCTTTACCGGCTTTGTTATCTTTCTGGAAGCGTAAACCCCGACCGGTATTATGACCGCGATAAAAATGATCCCCACAACATCTATCTCCCTCATGAGCGAGTACATCGAGGCATAGGTCTCGCCCGGAAGCTGGCGAATGAAGACGTACCAGGTCTTGCCTCCGAAACTATCAGGCCCCATCATCTGCGTCAGCCTTACGGGCGCGAAACCTATTATGGAATTGGTGCCGCCGTGCGCGTCATCGGCGGCTATTCCCCAGCCGGCTCCGCCGCTAATCTGTCGCATAAGCCTGTCGTTTATCCTGTGGCTCTCGGGCGCGAAGATCGGACAGACTATGAGGGTGCCGTCGGATGATACGAGATTCGCGTGTCCGGTCTCCCCTATCCTCATATTGTTTATTGCCGCGAACAATTCCCTCACGTCATATTCAAACCTGAGCGCGCCGATGGGCGCGCCGCCATCAGCCGACCTCACCGGGACGGCAATGAATATCGTAAATATTGCAGACCCGGCCATATGCCTGATGCCGCTTATATATGTCGCTCCTCGCCCCTCCAGGGTCCTTTGCAGCCATTTTTCACCGCCGACATACGTCTCTTTGCTCCCCGCCGAGTCGACTACGTTGCCCTTTTTATCCACTATCAGAATGGATACGAACTCATCGACCTCAGGCTTTTGCAACCTGTATTCCCTTAAATACGATTGAAGTAAATGGAAACCTCCTGCGCCATCCTGGCGGCGGGAAGCATGCCTCGCTTTCAGGATCGACTCCCTTACAAGGGGGGAGATGGCAAGTTTATGAGCCTCTTCAATCTCGTCTTCCATAAGAAACTGCACTTTGTCGGCAGTCTCCCTGGCCATCTCCTGAAAATTTGCGCCTATAGTATGCCTGAGCGCCTTTTTGCCGCTAAAATAGGCGAGAATGCCCACCAATATCACCGGCACTATCCCAATCAGGAGCATGGAGATGATGACCCGTCTTTGAATGCTCCATTTCTTTCTTCTGCTGTCGGAGAGATATTCTCCTCTATCCACTGACGATATCCTTCTTGAGATGTTTTACGGACGCTCCAGTGCAACGGTGGCTTCAAAAATGCGTCCCAAGCGCCGGCAAGCAGACCAACGAACACGTCTGCAGCGACTGGAAAGATACCCGACCCCTTGCCGCAGGAGCTCCAATCCATTGAAAAGAGCAAGGTTAAGGCACACAGACCGTGAGGTACGGACTCCGCCCGGCATATCATTACCCGATCAAGTTAAAAGCCGTAAAATAAAACATCTTGTTTTTTTAAGGAATACTAAAATTTTACAATACATGAGGCAATAAATCAATCGATTCATCGATCTTCGGCATTTGCCAACCGGCGCTCTTGCGCGTAGACTTTTATCTTGACAATCTTTCCCGTGGCTTATTATGATAGGGTGCTTGGCAAATCGCGTATCGGGCGGCGTACCCAAGTGGCTAAGGGAGCAGTCTGCAAAACTGCCATTCAGCGGTTCGAATCCGCTCGCCGCCTCCATTATTGAGCAGACCCCCTCCTCGACTTTTTCCGATCTTTCAAGGATATTGGCTTGACCGCCTCTTTAAGAATTCTCCGTTTCCGCCGGGCATGTTCAGCTGGAATGCTGCGCCAGCCGGGCCGGGAAGATACGATGCGATATCGCTGACCCTGCTAAGCCTCTCTTCCATCCCTCCAGGTTTTTTGTCCAGTCCCGGCAGGGAAAATAATCGCCATAGGGTCGGAAGCAAGTTTACCCGAGGATTTCAAAGAAAAGAAAATCGCCGAAGGAAGGCCGCTAAAGCTTGAGTTCACTGCAAAAAAGGTATGGGCATAAGGTAGAAAAGGTAGAAAAGGATGTCTAACGTTGGAAAATCCAATGATTCAATCCGCCTGTATTTGTGATGGGCGCGTCAAGATTATCTCGGCCCTGCCCTTATACTTCAGTATGACTCCCGAAACAACGAGTGTCCTGCCTTTATAGTCGATGACGTTGACCCCGGCGCTATCGAAGTCCTTGAAGTTTTCCTTGAAGATGACGGCGGTGAAATCGTGCCGCCAGTCCTTCCCGAAGTTAATGAATATAGCGTTACGGCTCCTGTAGACGTCGAAGACTCGGCCCCGCACCCTCGCCATTTGTCCGATATGGCTTGCGGCGTTTTTTGCGGGTATCGATCGAATCCTCTCTGCGGCATAAGCCGTATTCCGCCCGAATCTGCACGCAAAAGCCACGAAGCACAGGAAAAAGAGGATAAGAACGGCCTTGCGGGAACATTCAATGCGGGCCATAACAGGCTCGCCATGGTTATTCTTATACGGCCGGGAGAAAAAACTCGTAAGGCCAACTCTCCCTCGCGATATTTTGCGATCGTCCGTTGTCATACGCGATAAACCCGAAGCCGCGGGCTCAGATGCCGCCCGCGGCCGGGCTTCCCTGAAGAGATTAAATACCTTGACTACCGCACTGCCAGAACTTAAAATATCATAAAAAAATTGCGCTCGAATAAACCATCCGAAAAGGGGAACTCCCTATGAAGGAAAAGATCGTCCGTATCGGCCAGGGCAAGGAAGGCGTCGGTATTCCGGAGGAATTCCTCAGATACCTTGAACTCATTCCAGGCGCGGAAGTCGAGGTCAGGCTCGACCGTAAGAAAAAATGGATAATACTCCGCCCTATGCACGGCGCGGACTTCCTTGAACACTTCAAAGACACTATGGAATCAATGGCATGAAGATATATAAGCTTCCCCTGCTCGCCGATGCTACCCACAGTAACGAATATTGCCTTGGCCCCGGCCTCGACACCGGCTCAGTCTATCTCCTGTACGGAAGGTTGAGACCAGGGGAGACCGAGCGTAAAATAACGACCTCGGAGGGCGCGGAAGAGATAATCTGCATCGTCAAGGGTACGGTAAAGGTAAAAGCCGGGAATTACTCTTTCGCCATGTCGGCGGGCGAGGCCTTTGCTTCGAGAAAGCCCCAGACCTTCATCCTCGACAACACAGGTCCGGAAGAGGCCATTTATATCTCCGCCGGGTCGCGCGGTTTCTCTCAAAAAGAGAAGCCGCCGGAGAAGCCGGTTGAATCCGCCGCCGGGGAAACGCCGCCGCAGGCGGCCGCGCCATCCGAAATAACACCCGGCGTCGAGGGCGAAGCAGAATACATCATAATGAAAGACGACACACTGAAAGAAGAGTCCTGAGGCTTGAAGGACGTAACCATCGTGAGGCTCAGGCGCTTTCTATTATCTTTATAACGCTTTCCTCCAGCCCTATGGCCATTATGTGCGCGCCATGGCAGAAGCCTTTAAGCTCCCGGAGTTGCCTTGCCGCTATCTCTATCCCTTTTTCAAGCTGATCGCTTGCTCCTTCGAGCTCATCTATGAGGTTTTGAGGAACTTTCACGCCAGGCACGTTGACGTTGAGGTAATTTGCCATCTTGGCGGACTTCAAGAGCAGTATTCCGCCAAGCACTCTTGCCTCCGTGCGCCCGGCGGCCTCGGAGAACCTCTTGAACTTATCCATGTCGAATATCGCCTGCGTCTGAAAGAACCTTGCCCCGGCCTTTATCTTCTTTTCGAATTTGATCTCCTCCGGCTCCCAGGGGTTCGCCTCCGGCGCCACTACCGCGCCTATGAAAAATCCGGTGCCGCCTCGCAACTCCTTGCCGTTCATGTTTCTGCCTTCGTTGAGCCCGTTTATCAGGCCGGCGAGCTGAACGGAGTCGATGTCGAAGACGGCCTTGGCCTGCCGGTGGTCGCCGGAAGAGACATGGTCGCCGGTAAGCGCCAGGACGTTCCTTACGCCGAGCGTCCACGCGCCCATCACGTCCGACTGAAGCGCGAGCCTGTTCCTGTCCCTGCAAGTTATCTGGAATACCGGGTCGAGCCCTTCGCGCAGCAGCAGCACCGAGCATGCAAGTGAAGAAAGCCTCATAACGGCCCGCTGGTTGTCGGTCACGTTGGCCGCGGCTATCCTTCCCTTGAGAAGCCGCGCCTTTTCGAGGAATTCGGCCGTGTCGGTTCCCCTTGGCGGGCAAATCTCAGCGGTTATCGCGAATCTTCCGGATTCTATCTCTTCTCTAAGGCCCATATTCAATCAATCACGCAGGCTCACCTCGAAAATTTCCTTAACGAGGCCTGAGACGCCGCGACTCAAGTTGACTCGATCAAAACCCATTTGCAATAATCGTGTCATGTGAATTTCGATAAAATCGACTCAAAGATCCCGCCGCCGTCAGTCGAGCCGAGGACCCCTTCACAGGCCATTTCCGGGTGCGGCATGGTGCCCATGACGTTTCCCGTTTCATTCAATATCCCGGCTATATTGGCGAGCGAGCCGTTCGGGTTGGATTCAGCCGATACGCTTCCGTCCGGGGCGCAGTACCTGTAAACTATCCTGTCCGTATCCTCGAGCCTCTTTATCGTATCGTCGTCGGCAAAATAACTGCCGTCGGCATGGGCTATGGGGATGCTCAGGACCTGGCCTTTTTCATACGCGCCGGTAAACGGCGACGAGCAATTTTCGACTCTCAGATTGACGTGGCGGCATATGAACTTGAGGCTCTTATTCCTCATGAGAACCCCTGGCAGCAACCCCGCCTCCGTGAGTATCTGGAACCCATTGCAAACGCCGAGCACGAGCCCGCCCCTTGCCGCGAACCTCGTGACCTCGGCCATGATGGGAGAGAAACGAGCGATAGCGCCTGTCCTCAGGTAATCGCCGTATGAAAACCCTCCGGGCAGTATCAGGCAGTCAAAACCCTTAAGCTTTGTCTCCCTGTGCCACACGTATTCCGCTTCCTGCCCGAAAACGCGCTTTACGGCGTGATGACAATCATGGTCGCAGTTGGACCCTGGGAAAACGACTATTCCGAACCTCACTCTATCTCGATCCTGTAATTTTCTATTACCGTATTCGCAAGAAGCCTTTCGCACATCTCTTTAAGCCGGGCCTCTTCTTCTTTTCCGGATTTCCCGTCGATGTCCAATTCCATGAACTTGCCGATCCGGACGTCCCGCACCTCCGAAAAATTCATGGACTTCAAGGCCCCCATAACGGCCTTGCCCTGTGGATCGAGCACTCCTTTTTTCAGGGTAACGTAGACTTTAGCCTTCATGACATTATTTTCCTTTGCGGTGACCGGTCTTTCGCGGCGGCTATTGCATCACCTTCCTCAAGACCTCTTGATACGCCTCTTCGATCTTCCCCAGGTCGCGCCTGAACCTGTCCTTGTCCATCTTCTCCATGGTCGTCTTATCCCAGAGCCTGCAGCCGTCCGGGGTTATCTCGTCGCCGAGAAGGAGTTTTCCGCCGTGTACGCCGAACTCGAGCTTGAAATCAACCAATATTATACCGCGTTCGTCAAAAAAATCCGAAAGGAATTTATTGACCTTGAGCGCAGCGGCCTCCATCTCCCTCAGTTCCTCCGGCCTCGCTATATTAAACGCCTTGACATGGTACTCGTTTATCATGGGGTCTCCCAGGGGGTCGCTCTTATAGTAGAACTCAAGGACCGTATCCTTAAGAGACGCTCCCTCTTCCACACCCATTCTTTTAGCGAGGCTCCCGGCGGCTATGTTCCTCACGACGACCTCGATCGGAATTATCCTCAACTTTTTCACGAGCATCTCGCGGTCATTGAGCATTTCGACGAAATGCGTCTTTATTCCCCTTTCTTCGAGGTGCTTGAATATTCTGGACGAAATCCTGTTGTTGAGGACGCCCTTTTCGTGGATAATCCCCTTTTTCTTGCCATCGAAGGCCGTTGCCTCGTCCTTGAAATACTGTATGACGAGATCCGGGTCTTCGCAGGCATAGAGTATCTTTGCCTTGCCCTCATATATCTTTTCGAGTCTGTTCATTTTGCCGGATAGCCTCCTCTTTTTCTCGCCTTCCTGTGCCGTTCCACGCCTAACGCCCTCCTGAATATATAATCTACGTTTTTAAGGTAGGGCTTGACGTCAAAACACGAATCTATCTCCTTTGCAGTGAGGTATTTCGAGACATTGCCGTCATTGAGGAGAAGGGTCTTGAAGTCTCCCGCGCCCTCCCAGACCTTCATGGCGTTTTTCTGGACGAGCGAGTACGCGTCTTCCCTTGTGAGGCCTTTTTCGACGAGCTTCAAAAGCGCCTTCTGCGAGAAGACCGCACCCCTTAGCTTTTCCATGTTGGCAAGCATGTTCTCCGGATATACCACGAGGTCCCTTATGAGATTCGCCGCTCTAACGAGCATGAAATCCATAAGGATAGTGGCGTCCGGGCCTATGACCCTTTCGACCGACGAATGGCTTATATCGCGCTCATGCCACAGCGCCACGTCTTCCATCGCGCTTACGGCGTAGCCCCTGATGAGCCTCGCAAGCCCGGTCAGGTTTTCCGACAGCACCGGATTTCTCTTGTGGGGCATGGCAGAAGACCCTTTTTGCCCGGCCGTAAACGGCTCCTCGGCCTCGAGCAACTCTGTCCTCTGCAGATGCCTTATCTCTACGGCGAACTTCTCTATGGAAGACGCGACTATGGCAAGAGTCGAAAAATACTCGGCGTGCCTGTCCCGCTGGACAACCTGGGTCGCCACTTTTTCCGGCCTGAGCCCCAGCTTGGCGAGCACGTACTCCTCCACAAACGGGTCTATGCTTGAAAAAGTCCCCACAGCGCCGGAAAGCTTTCCGCAGGAAACCGCCTCCCTCGCCCTCTCCATTCGCTCGAGGTTCCTCTTCATCTCCTCGTGCCATAGCGCCATCTTGAGCCCGAAGGTCGTAGGCTCCGCGTGTATGCCATGGGAACGGCCCATCATTACGGTATATTTATGCTCTCTTGCCTTCTGTTCGAGGACGCTGAGCATAATCCTCATGTCTTCGATTATGAGGGTCGCGGCGTCTCTCAGCTGCATGGCGAACGAGGTATCGAGAATATCCGAGGAGGTAAGCCCCATATGGATATACCTTGAATCCGGCCCGACCGATTCGGCGACGGAGGTAAGGAAAGATATAACGTCATGCTTAACGGTCTTTTCTATCTCCTCTATCCTTCCGATGTCGAACCGCGCCTTCTTTTTTATGTTCCTTAAAGCGCTCGAAGGCACCTTGCCCAGCCGGCTCCACGCCTCGCATGCGAGTATCTCTATGGCGAGCCAGTTGGCAAACCTGCTCCCGGTCTCCCATATCCGAGCCATCTCTTTTCTCGTATAGCGTTCTATCACTTCTCTCTCCGGAACTTATTCTATTGCAATAGGGGAAGCTTTCATATATATCAGAAATCCGTCTCCGTGTACAAGAAAGATGTTTCTACCGGCGAACGCGCTCCAGGCAAGCTAACCTATCTCGGCAAGCTCGAGGCGGCCGGTCCATCTTTTTTTAAGTATTTCCCTGATACACGCCGCCTCATTCCCTGAAAAACCCGGGTTGGCTTTCAGGAATCCGAACGCCTCTTCGCGCGCCCGGCCGAGAACGGCGAGATCCGACAGGGCTTCCGTCCTGAAATCCGGCAGCCCGGCCTGCCTGGTCCCGAGAAAGTCCCCCGGGCCGCGCAACTTCAAATCCTCCTCCGCTATCTTGAAGCCGTCCATCGTTTCTTCCATGACCTTGAGCCTTCTGTACGTATCATCCGAATTTGTCCTTCCGGCCATGAGCAGGCATGTCGACCTTCTATCCCCCCTTCCCACCCTTCCCCTCAACTGATGGAGCTGGGCAAGTCCAAACCGTTCGGCATGCTCGATGAGCATGACAGTCGCGTTCGGGACATCCACCCCGACCTCTATGACCGTAGTCGATACGAGTACGTCGATCTTACCGGCCTTGAAATCCTTCATGACGGATTCCTTCTCCGCCGTCTTCATTCTTCCGTGAAGAAGTCCGACGTTGAATTCCGTAAATACGTCCGTCGAAAGGCGTTCCTTCATGTTAGTGGCGTCTTTAAGGCTTAACTCCTCCGATTCCTCGACGAGAGGATATACGACATAGCACTGGCTTTTCGAGGAGAGTTCTTTTTTGATGAAATCGTACGCGCTCTGCCTGTCCTTTTCCCTTATTATCCTCGTGCGAACCGGCGTTCTTCCGGGCGGGAGTTCGTCTATTATGGAAACGTCGAGGTCTCCGAAGACGGTCATGCATAGAGTCCTCGGTATGGGCGTGGCGGTCATGATCAGCATATCGGGAAAGACCTCTTTGCCGGAACCGTGCGGACGGCGAAAACCCTTTTTCCGGAGCATAGAGCGCTGCACCACGCCGAAGCGGTGCTGTTCGTCTATTATTGTCAGGCCGAGGTTGTTGAACTCCACGTCCTTTTGGATGAGCGCGTGCGTGCCGATTACCAAATCGGCTCTCCCGCTCCGGATCTCTTCGACGGCTCCGGTTCTCGCCGCCTTCGGAGAGCTTCCGGTAAGAAGGATCGTCTTTATGCCCAATTCCTGCGCATACCGGCGCGTCGAAATGTAGTGCTGCTCGGCGAGGATCTCGGTGGGGGCCATGAGGGCCGCCTGATAGCCTGCCTCTATCGCCCGGAGCGCGGAGATGAAGCTAACTATGGTCTTGCCTGAACCGACGTCTCCCTGGATGAGCCTGTTCATCGGATGCGGGCTTGACATGTCTTTTTCGATCTCGTCCAGAACCTTATCCTGCGCGCGCGTGAGCTTGAAAGGGAGCATCTGCTTCAGCCTGTGGGCAAGGCCGGACCGGCCGATTGCGGAAGGAAATGCGATCCCGCTTTCCTTCTTTGTCCCGGCCCTTTTGACGGCAAGGCCGAGTTCAAGGAGAAATAGCTCGTCGAAGGCGAGACTTTTTTTGGCGAGTTCCACGGTATTTGCCCCCTTACCTGCAACGGGCCCGATGCCGGAAGGCAGGTGAGCCTCCTTAAAGGCAGTCCTCAAGTCCATGAGCCCGAGCCTTCCTCTGGTCTCGGCCGGGGTCCCGTCTACGGCGGAATCGGCAAAGGTCTCGACTATATTTCTCATGATCTTCCTCATGGTCTTCTGATGGAAGTTCGCTATCTGGGAATAGACAGGCACAATCCCGCCGGAATCCGCCTCCGGCGGCTCGCCGTCGATGACCTCTATATCCGGATGAACCATCTCATGCTGCCTGCCGTAAACCGACACCGCTCCGAAAAGGACGAGCTTCTGGGAAACCTTGAATCTTTTCATGTAGGGGAGCCTGTAATGAAACCACTTTACCTTGAGAAGCCCGCTTCCGTCGCCTACAACCATCTCAAAAACCTTTCTTCCTCCGTACCTGACCTCGCCCATGGCCATGACCTCGCCCGAAGTGACCTCATCGACCCCGGGCGTAAGCTCCCTTATCTTCTTTATGCGCCTCCTGTCCTCGTACCTCACGGGGAGAAAATAAAGCGCGTCCTCAACGGTATCGAGGCCCTTGCTCCTTAGCCTCTCGGCGAGCCTTGGCCCTATCCCTTTCATTGACTCAAGGGGCGACCTGAGGGCGTCTATCATCTTTATCGCCTCGTGCGGCGTCAACTCGCGCATTGCACCGCGAGCCGCTTGCCCGAAAGAACCCAATATCTCGAAAGCCCTGTCTATCTTCTCTTTCTTCGTCTGCTCGCAAGACTTGTCAAATCCGGAAAAGAGGGCCTCGAGTTCCTTGAACCTCGATCCCGCGCCCTGATCAAGGCTCATTAAGAAGGCCTTTCTTGAAAGATTAATGATGAGCGGCTCCAGCCCTTTTACGGCGTTAAGGTGCGCGTAACGGTCCTTGGAGGCGAACCTGAGGGGCTTAAGGATTGAATCTATCGTCCATGAGAGGACGTCATTGTCTGCATTCCTGGGCATCGACGTATTCTTTAACGGCCGTATTTGAGCATCTTCTTTATTCTGACCATACGCAGGTTTTCGAGGACGCCCATGTCGCCGGGATAGATCCTCTGAGCGGCCTCGTATTGGCTCTCCGCCTCGATATAGCGCCCCCTCATATCGTAAGCGTACCCGAGGTTTACATGCGGCTTGAACTGATTCGGGGATTTACTTACGGTATCCTCCCAGAAGACGACCTCATTTTGCCAGACGTCGAGACGGTTAAACGCGATTATGGCGTAAAATGACACGATGACTGTTATCGCAACATAGCCGAATGCCTTTTTCATGCTCATCCCTTGCATGCGGACGGATAATCCCCCGAAAATTCCGGTTATGAACATGGCCATGATCGAAAAAGCTCCTATGGCAGGCATGTACATATACCTGTCGGCATAAAAGACAGGTATGGGTATTATGTTCGACACAGGCAGGAACCATATCCAGAACCAGAGATACCAGAACCTCACGCCGTTGCCGCATTTCCAGAATATGACGCCTGAGATCATAATCCATCCAATAAGGGAAACGAGGACGACCGGATCGAGAAATGAATGATAATATGGGGCGTCATAGAAGCCGCTGAGATTCATGGGCCAGATTATTGTCAAGACGTACTTCCAGTATACGGGAAGCATGGTCGGATAAACCGTGCCTAAAAGCATGGCCAGCGCATGAGGGCCGGTTTCTATGTTATTCGATCTCAAATGGGCGAAAACAGTCAACGCCCCCAGCATGGAGATAGCGAAAAACGGAATCGAATACTTCCATTTGCGCTCACCGTTGATAAATATCTCGTAAGCAATCATCGCAAGGGGAAGCGTAACGGCTGAAGACTTTGAGAGGACGGCCAGAACGAAGAATACGGCGCACAAGGCGTAATTTGCCATACCTCCTTCTCTTTCACGGAATTTAAGATATGACAGAAGGGCTAAAAAAGTAAAAAAAACGGAAACGAGAGTCTTTCTCTCGGATACCCATGCGACGTTTTCGACGTTTACCGGATGTATCGCGAAGAGCAGGGCCGAGATGAAGGCCACGTCCCCCCTTTTAGCTATCCTTCTTACGACAAGAAAAGCGAGGATGACGTTGAGCGCGTGCAGGACCAGGTTCGTAACGTGATAACCGGCTGGATTCAGCCCCCAGAAGAAATAGTCTGCCGAAAAACTCAGCAAGTCTACCGGGGCATAATCAGCCACGAACGTCCCGGTAAATATGCCCCTGAGATTGGCGAGGCTAAAACTCCGGATTAAGAGGTTGTTAATTACGTAAGCGTCGTCGTCCCAGGAAGGGATAAAGTCGAAACCGGCGCATTTCCCGTAAAGCGCCACGACTGAGGCGGATAAAAGGGCGTATGGAAGGAGCGAGACTATGACCTTTCTTGATCCGGCCTTATTACCGACGCCTATCGACATGGTCGGAGACCTTCAGCAGGTTAAAAGCCAGCGGCAACCGTCGGAACCGAACATCTACTGGCCGATTAAGATATTATGGTATTCCTGCAGCGGCTTTACGTCGAGGCCGCCCCTTAATACCGCGTTTATCCCGTGCGCCGCGGCCTTTGCTCCCGCAACGGTCGTGAAATATGGGAGCCCGAACTCAAGGGAAGATCTCCTAATGGAGTACGAATCGGCGACGCTCTTTGCGCCGAAAGAGGTGTTTATGACCATGTCCACCCCCTTGCTCTTGATCCGGTCCACTATGTTCGGCCTTCCCTCGGTGACCTTGTAGACCGGCTCGGCCTCTATTCCTCTTTCCCTGAGGTATCTGGCTGTGCCGCCTGTTGCGATTATCTTGAAACCGATGTCCGACAGTTCCTTCGCAACGCTCAATATCGGCGGCTTATCCTCGTCCCTTACGCTTATGAACACCGTGCCTTTAAGCGGAAGGTTGTTCCCGGCCGCTATCTGGGCCTTTGCAAAGGCCCCTCCGAAATCGCTCCATATTCCCATGACCTCGCCGGTGGATTTCATCTCGGGGCCGAGAAGGATATCCACCCCGGGGAATTTTATGAATGGAAAGACGGCTTCTTTAACCGACGTATACGCCGGCCTTACCTCCTCGGTAAAGCCGATCTCCTCGAGGGTCCTGCCGAGCATGAGCTTGGTGGCCAGCTTTGCCAGCGGCTTACCTATGGCCTTGCTCACGAAGGGTATCGTCCTCGATGCCCTCGGGTTCACTTCGAGGACATAGACAGCCCCGTCCTTTACCGCGTACTGCACGTTCATGAGGCCGACGACTTTCAGGGCCTTGGCGAGAAGGATCGACTGGCGCCTTATTTCATCGATTATCCCCTGGTCGAGCGAATAAGGCGGTATCGAGCATGCCGAATCGCCGGAGTGCACCCCAGCCTCCTCGATATGCTCCATGACGCCGCCTATCAGCACCGTTGAGCCGTCGCTTATGCAATCGACGTCGACTTCGATGGCATTCTGAAGGAAACGGTCGATGAGCACCGGATGTCCTGGCGAAACCTGAAGCGCCCTTGACATGTAGTTCATGAGGCTCATCTCGTCGTATACTATTTCCATGGCCCTGCCGCCGAGAACATAAGACGGCCTCACCATCACCGGGTATCCGATGGAACCGGCGACTCTCACGGCCTCGTCCGCCGACCTCGCTATGCCGCTTTCAGGCCTCCTTAATTCAAGGGCTTCGAGAAGCCTGTCGAACCGCTCGCGGTCTTCCGCGATGTCGATAGAGTCAGAGGACGTGCCGAGTATGCGCACCCCGGCCTTCTCAAGCGGCACGGAAAGCTTAAGAGGGGTCTGTCCGCCGAGCTGGACTATTACACCTAACGGCTTCTCCTTTTCTATTATCGCCATGACGTCTTCGAAGGTAAGCGGCTCGAAGTAAAGCCTGTCGGACGTGTCGTAGTCGGTCGAGACGGTCTCCGGATTGCAATTGACCATTATGCTCTCTACGCCTTCTTCTTTCAGGGCGAAGCTCGCATGGACGCAGCAGTAGTCGAACTCTATGCCCTGGCCTATCCTGTTCGGGCCGCTCCCGAGAATGATCACCTTCTTCCTCTCAGTGGGCGAGGCCTCGCATGCCGCCTTCTGCGCCTTATCATCGGCCGAGTGATAAAAGGGCCTCTCATAAGTGGAGTAAAGATACGGGGTAAAGGCCTCGAACTCCGCGGCGCACGTGTCCACGGTCTTGAAAACCGGGGTTATGCCGGCGTCAACAGCCTCTTTTTTTACCGCTTCCTCGTCCTTGTCCATGAGAGCGCCAAGCATCCTGTATGAGAAGCCGCACTCCTTGGCCTTCCTCAGTAGCTCCGGGGCGACCCTTCCGGTCTTCGACTGCCAGTAGATCCCCTCCTCGAGCTCGGTGATATCCCGGAGATTGTTCAAGAACCACCGGTCTATCTTCGTGAGCTCGTAAATATCGTCCACGTGCATACCTACCCTCAAGGCCTCGCAGATGTACCATGGCCTCTCTGCGTTAGGGGTCTTGAGCCTTTCTTTTATAAGGTCGACCTCCTCTACGGCAGGCTTGAACGAATGGACGCGGCGCGTCTTCCTGACTATCTTTTCAAAGCCATAGCTTCCCGTCTCGAGCGACCTGAGGGCCTTTTGCATCGCTTCCTTGAAGCTCCTTCCCATGGCCATGGCCTCGCCCACGGATTTCATCTGCACGGTGAGGGTAGGGTCCGCGTTGGGGAACTTCTGAAAGGCGAAACGCGGCATCTTCACGACCACATAATCTATGGTAGGCTCGAAACACGCGGGGGTCTTTTTGGTTATGTCGTTGGGTATCTCGTCGAGCGTGTAGCCCACGGCAAGCCTTGCCGCTATCTTGGCTATCGGAAAGCCGGTCGCCTTGCTGGCGAGGGCGGACGACCTGGAGACCCTGGGGTTCATCTCGATCACGTATATCTTTCCCGTCTCAGGATTTACCGCAAACTGGATGTTGCTGCCCCCGGTATCTACCCCTATCTCCCTTATTATCCTGACCGACGCGTCCCTGAGCGCCTGGTATTCCTTGTCGGTAAGCGTCTGCGCCGGAGCGACGGTGATGGAATCCCCGGTGTGGACGCCCATCGGGTCGAAATTCTCTATGGAGCATATTATGACGACGTTATCGTTGACGTCCCTCATCACCTCGAGCTCGAACTCTTTCCAGCCGATGATCGACTCCTCGACGAGTATCTCCTGCACCGGGCTGCACTCAAGGCCCCTTCTGACCATCTCCTCGAATTCCTGCCTGTTATAGGCTATTCCGCCTCCGGTTCCGCCGAGGGTGAACGAAGGTCTTATGATGATGGGGAAGTCCATCTTCTCGGCTATCTCGATGGCCGCGGCTTCGCATCTGGCGTGCCCGCTCCTCGGAACCTCAAGGCCGATCTTCTTCATTACGAGCTTGAAGAGTTCCCTGTCCTCGGCCTTTTTTATGGCCGGAAGTTTCGCCCCAATCATCTCGACGCCATACTTGTCGAGTATCCCGGCCTCGGCAAGCTTTACGGAAACGTTAAGGGCCGTCTGGCCTCCCATCGTCGGCAGAAGCGCATCCGGCCTTTCTTTTTCTATTATCTTTTCGACCATTTCAACGGTTATCGGTTCTATATAGGTCCGGTCGGCGAGAGTCGGGTCAGTCATAATGGTGGCAGGGTTGGAATTCACCAGGATGACCTCGTAGCCGTCTTCCCTCAATGCCTTGCAGGCCTGTGTGCCGGAGTAGTCGAACTCGCAGGCCTGGCCTATCACTATCGGCCCTGAGCCGATGAGGAGAATCTTTTTTATGTCCGTACGCTTAGGCAATCGAGAAACCTCCGGTATCAATGCGCAAGAATTTCACCTTTTAGATTCCTCCATCATCTTTACGAACCTGCCGAACAGATATTGCGAGTCGTGCGGTCCGGGTGACGCCTCCGGATGATACTGGACCGAGAAAAGAGGGAGTTCGTTATGGGCCAGCCCTTCAACCGTATTGTCGTTAAGATTTATATGGGTAAGCTCCGCCACACCTTTAAGGGATTCGAGGTCGACGGCGAAGCCGTGATTCTGGCAGGTTATCTCGACCCTGCCGGTCTTGAGGTCTTTTACCGGCTGGTTGCCGCCCCTGTGACCGAACTTTAGCTTGTAGGTCTTTCCCCCGAGAGCGAGGGATAGTATCTGATGCCCGAGACAAATCCCGAATATAGGTTTTTTCCCGATGAGCTTTCTTACGTTTTCCCTTGCGTATGGCACCGCATCGGGGTCTCCGGGGCCATTTGAAAGAAATATTCCGTCAGGCTGCGCCTTGAGCACATCTTCAGCAGGCGCGCTTGCAGGCACGACCGCCACATTACACCCCGCTGAAACGAGGTTGCGGAGTATATTCCTTTTGATGCCGAAATCATAGACTATTACCTTGAATTTCTTTTCCAAAGGCGCCTGTTGGGCGCCGCGGTATCCCTTCCAGAGCGTCCACAGCCCCTCTTCCCAGATATAGGGCTTTTTGCAGGTGACCTCTTTCACGATGTCCCTTCCCACAAGGCCCTTTGAAGCGCGGGCCTTCTGAACCAGGCTCGCGTGGTCGGCATCGACGGTGGAGATGACGGCTTCCATCGCTCCCTTTTCCCTTATTATCCTCGTAAGCGCCCTGGTGTCGATTCCTGAGATGCCGACTACGCCGTGCCAGCCGAGATACCCCATGAGGCTTTCCGTGGAACGCCAATTGCTCGGATAATGGCACGGCTCCTTTACGATAAAGCCCTCTACCCACGGCCTGTTCGATTCCATATCTTCCTCGTTTATGCCGTAGTTGCCCTGATGGCAATACGTCATGACAACGATCTGTCCTTTGTACGAAGGGTCGGTCAATACCTCCTGATATCCCGTCATGGAGGTATTGAACACGACCTCTCCTGTTCTCTCGCCCTCGGCTCCGAAAGACATCCCCTCAAAAACTGTCCCGTCGGCAAGAGCAAGTATCGCCTTTTTCAAAATGCCACCTCGGCCGTCTATTTAAAAATTGACCAGAAATACAGAAGCTTATCCTTAATATTATAAACTTCATGGCAACGCAAGTTCAACTGAAAACGCTCAATCGGCGCTGAAGACCGTCCTGCCTCCCACAATGGTCTTGACGATCACCCCCTTGAGAGTCATGCCGGTAAAGGGAGTATTTTTAGACTTCGATTTGAGCTTTAGCGGGTCGACCGTCCAGTCCCTGTTGACGTCGATTATTGCTATGTCCGCCACGCTTCCCACCTTCAGCGTGCCTCTGTCAAGGCCCATTGCCCTCGCCGGATTTATTGTCAGGGCGCTTATGGCCGCGTTCAACGGAAGCAAGCCATCGGCGACGAGGCCGTATACGAGGGAGAAGGCCGTCTCGAGGCCGACAATCCCGTTTGCCGCCCTTTCGAACTCGACGTCTTTTTCTATTATCGACTGCGGGGCATGGTCGGTGGCCGCGCAGTCGATGGCGCCGTCCCTGAGACCGGCCCTTAGCGCCTCGACATCCGCGACGGTCCTTAAAGGCGGGTTCATCTTCGCGTTGGTATTGTATCTGCCGACAGCCTCATCGGTGAGCGTCAAATGATGCGGAGCGGCCTCGGCAGTGACCTTCAAGCCCTTTCCCCTGGCCATCCTTATGAGCTCGACCGACCCGCGCGCGCTTACGTGCGCTATATGAAGCCTGCCCCCGGTGAGTTCCGCCAGCGATATATCCCTCGCTATCATCGATTCCTCGGCGGCGTTCGGTATGCCTTTAAGCCCGAGCCTCGTTGAGACGGCCCCCTCATTCATTACTCCGGAGCCTGAAAGAGCCGTGTCTTCTGAATGGCTGATAACCGGCATGCCGCATACGCTTGAGTACTCAAGCGCCTTCCTCATGAGGCCGCCGTTGACCACGGGCATGCCGTCATCTGAAACGGCGACGCAACCGGCGCGCTTCAGCTCACGCATGTCGGCGAGCCGCTCGCCCTTTTGTCCCACACTCAACGCCCCGACGGGGAATACGTTTACCGCCCCTTCTTCTTTTGCCTTCTCAAGTATGTACCTTGTAACGGATTCATTGTCGTTTACGGGCGCGGTATTGGCCATGCAGAGTATCGAGGTAAATCCTCCGGCGGCGGCGGACAGCGTCCCAGTTCTTATCGTCTCCTTGTACTCGAAACCCGGCTCCCTCAGATGAGTATGCACATCGATAAGGCCCGGGGTCACAAGCAGGCCTCTCGCATCTATGACCTCGACCCCAGGGCCGGGGTTTATCTCGGTCGTATCCCTGTCCGCCGGCTTAAATGAGGCGATTCGCCCGCCCATGACGTACAGGTTATGAATGCCGTCTGTCCCCGTTGACGGGTCGAAAAGCCTTCCTCCCCGTATGATAAGCCTGTTCATGGCAAATTCCTTTTAGATATTAGAAGTTCATTCCTTCGCGGCGCCGAGGAGCAGATAAAATATCGCCATCCTGACGGCCACCCCGTTCGTCACCTGGTCGAGTATCATGGAATACGGTCCGTCGGCGACTGCCGGCGATATCTCGACCCCCCTGTTCAGCGGCCCCGGATGGAGTATCAAAACGTCCTTTTTTGCCATCTTGAGTTTTGCCTCATCAAGCCCGTAGAGCATCGAATATTCGCGGATTGTGGGGAAAAAGGACTCTTTCTGCCTTTCGAGCTGTATCCGGAGCATCATTATCACGTCCGCGTCCGCTATGGCATCCTCCATGCTGAACGTAGCCCTGCAACCGAGCCTTTCGATGCCCGGCGGCATCATCGTGGGAGGCCCTGCCACCACGACTTCCGCCCCAAGCTTCGTGAAACCATATATGTTCGACCTCGCGACCCTTGAATGCCCAATATCGCCTATTATCGCGAGCTTGAGCCCTTTGATCGTTCCTTTCTTTTCCTTGACGGTGAACATGTCGAGAAGGGCCTGGCTGGGGTGCTCATGAGCGCCATCGCCGGCATTTACGACCGAACATTTCAGATAATCGGCGAGCATGTGGGGCACGCCCGACGCCGAATGACGTACCACTATGCAATCGGGCTTCATGGCCTCGAGATTTTTAGCCGTATCCTTTATTGTCTCGCCCTTCACCGCCGAGCTTGCCGATACCGAGATGTTGACGGCATCCGCGCTCATCCTCTTGGCGGCTATCTCAAAGGACGTCCTCGTCCTTGTGGACGGTTCGTAAAACAGGTTTATTATGGTCCTGCCGCGAAGCGTCGGCACCTTTTTTATCTCCCGCTCGGACACTTCCCTTAGCGACCCGGCGGTTGAAAGCACAAGCTCAATATCTTGCGAGTCGAGATCTTCTATTCCGAGAAGGTCTTTGCTTTTAAATCTCATGCGCTTTTTCCTGGCTTCTTTATCTTTTCAGCAACGGCGCAAGCAGCGTCATGCCGTGCGCAAAGTTAGATAATACGCGCCGCCGCATCGTTTGGGCCCGGCGGGTTTCGCCAAATGCGGGCCGGGCTTACATGCGGAGGCTCCTGATATCCGGAACAAACAGCCGGGAGTCGATTTTTCCGGCGTTATTCTTTTTCAATCACCGACACTTCGCTCGACCCGTCGATCTCCTGGAGCCTGACCTTTACGCCCTCTTTAAGAGAGGTAGGGATATTTTTCCCGACGTAATCCGGCTTTATGGGCAGTTCCCTGTGCCCTCTGTCTACGAGCACGGCAAGTTGAATGGATCTTGGCCTGCCGAAGTCCATGAGGGCGTTCATCGCCGCCCTTATGGTCCTGCCGGTAAAAAGCACATCGTCAACGAGCACTATGGTCTTGCCGTCTATCGCTATCGGTATCTCCATTTTTTTAAGGAACGGCTGTTCCTTCTTTATTCCGAGGTCATCCCTGTAAAGAGTCGCGTCCACCGCCCCTGCCGGAAGCCTTACGCCCTCTATGACTTCTATGATAGATTGGAGTCTCAAAGCGATCCCATAGCCGCGCGTTGGAATACCCAGTATCACCAGCCCTTCAGTGCCCCTGTTGCGCTCGAGTATCTCGTGGGCTATCCTCGCCGTGGCCCGCTCGATGCCCTTCTCATCCATCACAAGCCTGCTTTTCATGTCAACGCCTTATAAAAAAAATGCCTTTCCGGCAATATGGCCGGAAAGGCATTCCATCCAACAGTTTTTTATCGTCAAGTTTCAGCATGCTTCCCTTTTTAATCTCGCCGGATTAATTTAAAGGGTTGATTGTCCGTTAATCGAGAACTTGCTTAAGGGCTATGATACCAAGGGCTTCCCGCTGCTTGCCTTGGGCGCATCCATATCCAACACCGGCTTGCCTCTGCGGCAAGCTGCGACAATTACGCTCGCCATGCATTCTCATGGTGAGGAACGGCTATCCATATCCCGGCTCAGCCTATGGCCCATGGCCCGGCATCGGAAGTTGCCCTGCCCTATGGATGATGAAATCGTGCTCCCAGGCATATCCATCGATGAAATCGACTTCCGCGTGGTATTTAACGGTTACGCTGATATCCCGTTCTCCGCGCTCGATCTCGATATTTTCCCTGTCGATCGTTATACCCCATGTCTCACCGAGCTTTATTATGCGGTCCGAGAGGGTATTGTCGTCGAACATGTATGCCGTCTTGATCTCATCATCGAGCCCGCTTTTGAACATGAGGTTGGCAAAGAACACGGGCGCCATCTTATAGCCGACGTATCCGGCGGCCAAGACTACGGCTGTAAAAAGCAGTGTCTTGAAGGATATGGACCCTTTTCTATTAAGAAGACTCATGGCCTTCAATGATTTTAGATATACAACGTTAGGTGTTTATAGTCAATACAATTCTGCCGGTATATGTATTTTCATCGTCCGACGGAGATGTATTCAAAACCCATCTCCTTCATACCCGCGGGGTCGTAAACGTTTCTGAGGTCTATAAGTTT
Organism: Deltaproteobacteria bacterium; assembly: GCA_021825035.1. GTDB lineage: Bacteria > Desulfobacterota > GWC2-55-46 > GWC2-55-46 > GWC2-55-46 > JAKAIQ01. The sequence goes on from JAKAIQ010000002.1 coordinate 20,834, forward strand.
CGCGGTCTTCAACATGTTCTTTATCCGGGCCATGTCGAGCTTTCTGAACTGGTTCCACTCCGTGGCGATCACGAGGGCATCGCTCTGATCCGCAACCTCGTATTCGTCGTTACAGAACGCTATGGGGCTGTTGACGGCTTTTCTCGAATTTGCCATGCCGGCAGGGTCATACGCGCTTATCAGGGCGCCTTCTTCCAGAAGCTTATTGACGATGTCGATTGCCGGAGACTCCCTGATGTCGTCCGTATTCGGCTTGAAAGTTAGCCCGAGCACGCCTATCTTTTTGCCCCTGAGGCTCGACCCCATGACCTTTTTTATCTTTTCAACCATTATATCCCTCTGCCTTTCGTTCACCTCGACGGTCGCCTCCACGATCTTGAACGTATACCCGTTTTCCCTGGCTATTTTCGTTATGGCCATGGTATCCTTCGGGAAACATGAGCCTCCGTAGCCGGGTCCGGGGTGAAGGAACTTCGGGCCGATGCGCTTGTCGAGCCCCATACCCTTTGCCACCTGGTGGATGTCGGCGCCCACCTTCTCGCAGATATTGGCCATCTCGTTTATAAACGAAATCTTGGTGGCAAGAAAGGCGTTCGAGGCGTACTTGATGAGTTCCGCCGTCTCAATGCCGGTCACGATAAATGGGGTCTCTATAAGATAGAGCGGGGAGTAAAGGTCTTTCAATATCGCTATAGCCTGAGAAGATCTCGCTCCTACGACGACCCTGTTGGGTCTCATGAAATCTTCGATAGCCGAGCCTTCCCTCAGGAACTCCGGATTCGAGGCCACGTCGAACTTGTGGCTTCCGGTCTGGCCCTTTTCTATTATCTTCTCTATAAGAGAACCGGTCCCCACCGGCACCGTGCTCTTCGTGACGACAACCTTGTATCCGTTAAGATTTTCAGCTATAGTCCCTGCGACTTCCTCTATATAACTCAAATCGGCAGAGCCGTCATCCCTCGGAGGCGTCCCGACGGCTATGAAAATAGCCAGGGACTTCTTTATCGACTCGCCAAGGTCCGTAGTAAAGGAAAGACGTTTTTGCCCGACGTTCTTATGTACAAGCTCCTTTAGTCCTGGCTCATAAATTGGGATATCTCCCCTGTTGAGCATAGCTATCTTCTCGGCGTCCTTATCGACGCACACGACGTTTACGCCGAAATCGGCAAAACACGTGCCTGTTACGAGCCCCACGTAGCCGGTCCCTATCACGCAGATGTTCACGTAAAAACCTCCGGTCGAATTATATTACGCCAATCCGCGGTGTTTAATAGCCCCATTTCACTATAGTTTGGCATGTATGTCCTGTCAAGGGTTAGTCGAGGCTCCTCCCTCGTCGAAACGATTCGTTCATTCCCAGTGATAACTGTGCATGCTTATCTTTTTTCTTAGAGCGTTGGGTATCAATCTATAATTCAGGCCCGTTTTGAAGCCGAAATATTTAAAGACCGCCTCGGCTGCGGCATAGGCTATCCAGCCGTATTCCCCCCTCCTTGCAAGATAGCGTATCTCTTCTTTCAGGAATTTAGCCCCCTCCCCCTCTGCTTTTGCGTATTCAAGTATCCACGGACTATCGCTCAAGGATACGCCTATATCGAAATATCTTTTCATCTGCTCGATGAGCGTATAATTATGCGAATGAAGGATTTTTGCCTCAGGCACATAGGCGACTTCATAACCCTTCAAGACCAGTTTGGAGACAAGCAGCATGTCTTCGTTCATTATGATGCGTTCCGGAAAGCCGCCGCAGGCCAGGAGCTCTTTTTTACGGAAAGAGGAGCAGACGTTGCTGAGAAAAAAAGTTTTTATGCCGAGCCTGCCAATGTCATCCCTGCCTTTTACAACCGGAGCGTCAGGATAGTTGAAGCTTCTCGCGAACTTCTCCACAGGCTTTGCGTCACCTCGCGGGATCTGCCTGCCGAATGCCGCGGCTATCCCTGGATTGCCAAGCGGTCTCGTAAGATTTTCGATGTATCGGTCGTTTAGAGGAAGAGCATCCTGTGTCAGGAAGACTATGATCTCACCTGCAGCCATGGAAGCGCCTAAGTTCCTCGTTCCGCCATGGTCAAAATCCTCTCTTTTTATCCTTACGACCTTCGCTCCGCCTGCCCCGGCTATCCTTGCGGTATCGTCAGTCGAAGAGGAGTCTATTACGATTATCTCACAGGGGATCACGGACTGCCCCCTTAAAGACGCCAGGAGTTCGTTCAAGGAGTTCGCAGCGTTGAGGGTGGGAATGATTACGCTAACCATGCGGGAATGATCGATCTTCGCCTTGAAAAAATTCATCCGCCATACGGGGCCGCTCCTCTTTTTTCATCGTCTCTTTTCTCTTCTGTCATCGGAAGCGTCATTATGGCATCGCGCTCTCAGGTTCGACGCAGGCCTTTTGCGAGCATTCGCTCATGACTTTCGCAGGTTGTAACCGACCATATGCGGGCGTTAACCGTGAGCTTTTTCACGCGGTACGGCGTGCCGCTTCCTGAAATAAGATCGGGTATCTTATCGTTTCTCCGGCGAAGATCTTGATGGCGCAGGAAAATTATCCGTAATCTCCGATCATAAAGACGCTTTTATGGAGATGACATCTCTTGTATTTCCGATCATCTTGATGCGATGGTCTTCAATCCACACCACCCTGTCGCATATATTTTCAACCTGCTCCATCGCATGTGAGACAAAAATCATTGTGACCCCGCTTCTTTTAAAAGACATCATCTTGTCAAGGCACTTTTTCTGGAAACTCATGTCGCCAACAGCGAGTATTTCGTCTATGAGCAGAATCTCCGGGTCAAGGTGGGCTATCACTGAAAAACCGAGCCTCGCAAGCATACCGCTTGAGTATACCCTTATAGGCTGATCGATGAACTCCCCGAGCTCGGAAAATTCCACTATCTCGTCCATCTTATTGAAGACTTCGGCCCTCGAAAGCCCCATGAGGACGCCGTTCAGCACTATGTTCTCCGTGCCGTTCAGCTCCGGGTGAAATCCTGCGCCAAGCTCTAACAGAGGCGAGATCCGGCCTTTAACCTTCACCCTTCCCCTGGAAGGCTTTAACACCCCGGCGATAAGGCCGAGCGTGGTGCTCTTTCCCGAGCCGTTCCTGCCCACTATCCCTATCGTTTCGCCTCTGTAGATTTCAAAGGATATGTCGTTTAGGGCTTCGAAGTTGGAATGCCTGAGAGCGCTCAACCCATCCCTGATGTTAAAGAGGAACCTCTTGACACCGCCGGTCATGTGGTGATAGAGCGGATAGCTTTTGCAAACGTTTTCAAAGGAGATCACAGACTCTCTCATAGAACCTCCGCGAATCTCCATGAAAGCTTTTGATAAACCAAGTAACCGGCCATGAATATCACAATGGCATGAATGACGCTCAGGGCGGCGAAAGACGGGTCGAGCGTGCCGTTCAAGAAAAGATCCCTCCAGCTTATCATCAGTGGCGCCAGCGGGTTGAGGTCAACAAGCGGCCTGAACCGTTTCGGGACCATCGTCTCAAGATAGATAATGGGCGTAAAATAAAAAAGCAGCATTATGATAATCGAGGTGAGCCTTTCAAGATCCCGGAAGAAGAGATTCGTTGAGGACACCATAAGCGACACGCCGAGCGTAAGGAAGAACTGAATTGTCAAAAGCACGGGTATCCAGTAAATCCAGGACAGGAAAGGAGATTTGTGATAGACAAGAAGGAAAAAGATAATGACCGGTATGGCAAGCATGAAATGGATCATGTCCTGGAGCACCTGCGTTACAGGTATCAGATATCTCGGGAAGTTTACCTTCTTTATTATCGAGGCGTTTCCAATGAACACGGTCGGCGAGGCATTGACGGAATTGCTGAACCACTGCCATGGGAAGAGGCCGGCTATGAGGAAAACGGCATAGTCCTTCACCTGCACGCGCATTACGACCTTGAAAGCGATGAAAAAAACGAAGGCAAAGGCGAGAGGGTGCCCCACCGACCAGAAGTAACCGAGAAAACTGCTTTTGTACCTGACCTTGAGTTCCTTCTGGGTAAGGACTATGATTAGGTCGAGGTAATGCCGGATTTTAGAATTCATTTTAACTCAAGCCCGATTAAAGGATATCAAAAAAGCGGAGAAAAGTCATCAAGGAAGCGCTCTTTCCTCAAAGGAGTTTCTTCCTGGAATTTTATTCCGGTGATGGAAGGGCCGGGATCAAACTTGCGGAAACGCGCCTGAGGCAGTATGACCGTATGAGCGAAAGGAATAGAGGGCCGGCGCTTCCGCGCGCGGGATTCTTTAACGACGGAGCCGCACGCGGGCTTTCCAGTCCGCTCTGTGCCTCGGGCCCGCCGTCCTAAATGCCCGTACCCCTCAATACTGCCGGGATAGTCTTGAGAATAATCAACATGTCGAGCTTCAAGCTCCACCTGTCGATGTATTCGAGGTCGAGCCTTACCCAGTCCGAAAAACTTATCTTGTTCCTGCCGTTGACCTGCCAGAGGCACGTCAACCCGGGCCTGACGGACAGCCTGCGGCGCTGCCAGTAGTCGTATTTCTCGACTTCGCCGGGAATAGGCGGCCTCGGCCCGACGATGCTCATGTCGCCCTTCAGCACATTGATGAATTGAGGGAGTTCATCCAGGCTGTATTTCCTCAAGAACCTTCCAAAGTGCGTTATACGCGGATCGTTTTTGATCTTGAAAACAGGCCCGGACATTTCATTCATATGCTCAAGGCTCCCCAGTATTTCCTCCGCGTTCGTCACCATCGTCCTGAATTTGAGGAGATTGAACCTTCTGCCGTGAAGGCCGCATCTCTCCTGAGAAAAAAATACTGGGCCGGGTGAGATCGTCTTCGTTATAACGGCCACGACAGCAAAGAGAGGAGCGGTAAGAAAGAGGAAAAACGACGAAAGGGCGACATCCATGAACCTCTTTATGACAAAAGCCTCAACGTCATGGGGAGGCGGAACCAGGCTCAATAACGGCCATCCATCGTATGTTTCAAGTTTGGCCTTGAACAGGCTCGGACAATAAAAATCGCAAAGGATATGCACCTTCTTGCCGAGCTCCTCGCAACGCATCATGGCCTCGTCCCTGAAACCGTGTTCTTGCCATAAACTCTGCTCCGCGAATATGACATCATCGATAGGATATTTTATGAGTACTTCGGGAAGGTCTTCGAGAAAACCGAGCATCATCCTCGCCGGCACATCCGGGCGTATATCGGAATTTTTCCGGCATATGAACCCGGCTATGTTAAGCCCAAGAGCCTCGTGGCTCGAGGAAACATATTCCCAGAACGCTCTTGCCTCCCGTCCAGCGCCGACGATCAATACGTTTTTAAAGTCCGTATCCCTCCAATAAATGAAATGCATGTATATGTAAAGAGAACTCCTCGATCCCGCGAGAAAGATGCCGTTTATGAGAAGAAACAAACCTATGAGCATCCTGCTGATAAAATAAAGCTTGAAGACAAAGATCAACGACATAAGAATGAAGCCGCCGACGGCGGTCGTCTTGAGTACCGCTTTTATGCTCTTGAGAAGATTCTTCACCCCCCTTGACGGATAGGCGTTAAAATAAAAAAGGAGGATGGCCCACAAAGGAAGTATTATGTAAAACAGAAAAACATTGTGAATGAGAGGACTTAAAGTAGGCAGGATTCTCTGATTGTTCCTGATGTAATACGCCAGCAGAAAGCTTGCCGCTGTCACGAAGAGATCGACCGGCAAATAAAACTTGAGTTTTTTTTGCTTTATCATGTTTGAAGAAACGAATCGGGTTCTTGCGCTTACATCATGTATCGAGCCGATATTACAGATTGAGAGGTGCCGGTTCTTACAGGAGTTGAATAGAATTGTAGAGCATTGTCACGCGACGTATATTCGACTGAAACATATCCTGACAGCTTAACTCCGGCATATCCTCATGTCAAGGCAAAAAAGCCCTGCGGCCACGGGGGAAAAACCTTCATAACCGCCGCCTATGGATGGTCAACCATGCCAGGACGGACCTATTGTTCAGGCCGATTTTTTTTATAAGTCAGTCCGGCCACCTTAACGCCTACAAGCCTCACCATTCTTGTGGATTCAACCGATTCCAGAAGCCCGGCGGCTGCAACCCATACGTCATTCAGGGAATCCGTCGGCGCGCTCAACGACGCGGAGAAGACATCCGTTCTGAAATTCTCATAACGTACCTTTATCGAGACGGTAATCCCTTTGCATCCCATGCCTTTAAGCCTTGCCGCGAGGTCCTTGGAAAGCCCGTAAACGATTTCCTTTATGATGTGCAAGTCTGCGGCATCTATATCAAAAGTCACTTCCCTGCATATGGAGCCTGTCTCGCGAAAGGCCACTACCGGGCTCGGGTCTATCCCCCTGGAATGCTCGAAGAGCGTCTTCCCGAGATCGGGGCCGAAGTTGCGCTCCAGGTGCCTCAAAGGGAGCCTGGAAAGCTCGCCAACGGTGCTTGCCCCGAGATCCTTGAGCCTTTTTTCGGTCTTTGCGCCGACCCCCGGCAGCTTTCTCACCGGCAGTTCCCTCAAGACAGCCCCGATGTCTTTTTCGTATATCATGAAAAAGCCACCCGGCTTGCCGAGCTCGCAGGCCGTTTTGGCCAGAAGCTTATTAGGGCCTACCCCGACCGACGGCGTCAACCCGAGTTCTTTTTCGATGCGGCTCTTTATCTCCCCGGCTATCCTCGCCGCGGCATGAAACGGGTCTTCCCCTTTTGCCGGAGCTATCTCAACGAACCCTTCGTCCAGCCCAAAAGACTCAACGAGCGGACTGTAATCCCGGAGAATATCCATGAATCTATCGGAATATTTCTCATAGGCCTCGAAATCGACCGGCAAAAATACGGCCTGAGGACAGAGCCTGTAAGCACTCCGCAACGGCATGCCTGAGATCACGCCCAAAGAACGGGCGTCGAAAGATGCGGCCAATACCGCCCCCCTTTTTGACGGGTCTCCATCGGCTCCCACGATTATCGGCCTGTTTTTGATCTCCGGCTTTCTTTTTTGCTCGACAGACACAAAAAAATCGTCGAGGTCAACGTTTATTACGGCCCTTGCTGGCAATTTCGACTCCTTGACTCAAGCGGTCTCGAATACGGCATTATACACCGGAAGCAATAGTAGAAAGATGGACACGTACCGGCGCCGGATGAAACCATTTCAAATT
>JAKAIQ010000135.1 GCA_021825035.1 Deltaproteobacteria bacterium
GTCTCGCTCCGCCAGACTCACGTGTCGTATCTCATTTTCGCCGGGAACTTCGTCTATAAGATAAAAAAGCCGGTCGACTTCGGATTCCTCGATTTTACGACCCTCGAAAAAAGGCTCCATTTCTGCGAGGAGGAGGTCAGGCTCAACAGGCGCCTCGCCCCGGACGTGTATATAGGCGTGGAGAAGATAACGGGCAGGGACGGCGGGTATGTTTTCGGGGGAACGGGCGAAGCGGTAGAGTACGCCGTAAAGATGAAAAGGCTGCCTGAGGACGGCATGCTCGACGTGATGCTCAAAAGAGACGCCGCCACGCCGGAGATGATAGAGAGAGTGGCCCGGAGGATAGCCTCCTTTCACGGGGAGGCGAGGACGGACGGCCATATCTCCGGGTTCGGCTCGATAGAGACGATAAAGAAGAATGCCGGTGAAAACTTCGAGCAGATCGAGGCCTTCGCCGGGGAATTGATCCCCGAACGACTGTTAGCGAGGATAAAAGAGTACACCCTCGGCTTCATAAGGACGAACGGGCGGCTTCTCGAAAAGCGGATCGGCGAAGGGTTCATAAGGGATTGCCACGGCGACCTTCACTGCGAGCACGTCTCGATAACCGACGGGATAAACATCTTCGACTGCATAGAGTTCAACGAGAGGTTCAGGTTCTCGGACGTCGCGGCGGACATCGCCTTTTTGTCAATGGACCTCGACTACCGCAACAGAAACGACCTCGCCCGCGTCCTCGACTCGGCCTATTTCCGCGCAACCGGCGACGCGGACGGAACGAAGCTCATGGACTTCTACAGATGCTACCGCGCCTGCGTCAGAGGCAAGGTCGAGTGCTTCAAGTATCGCGAGGATGAGGTCGGCGAAGCCGAGAAGGCGTCATCCTTCATAAACGCGCGCAACCGCTTTCATCTTGCCGGGCTTTACGCCGCCGGAGGGTTCAGGCCGACCCTCGTGGCCGTAAGGGGGCTTTCGGGGACAGGCAAGACGGCCGTGGCCATGGCCCTTGCCGATGCGCTCGGCATGGTCGTCATATCGTCGGACGCGGTCAGGAAAGGCCTTGCCGGCTTTTTGCCGCATGAGCGCAGGCGCGCTCCCTTCGGCGAGGGCATATATACGGGAGAATTTACGGCAAAGACCTACCGGACGCTCATCGAAAAGGGGGCCGCTTTTCTGAAGTCCGGACGCTCGGTTGTTCTTGACGCCACGTTCTCTAAGGCCGGATACCTCTACGAGGCGAGGCAGGCGGCTTCGGCGCTCGGAGCCGGGTTCCATGTAATCGAATGCGTGGCCGGCGACGGAATCGTCCGGCGGCGTCTCCTCAAGAGGGCCTCGCAAGAGCGCGTGAAAGGCGGCGCGGCGTCGGACGCGGACTGGGAGATATACCTGAGGCAAAAAGGGGCCTTCGAGCCGGTTCCCGGCGACATACGGCCTTATACGATGGTCTCGACCGAGGGCGCGATGGAAGAGACGCTGAAAAAGACGGTCTCCGGGATATTCGGATGACGCGGCCCGCGCTTTTTTTGGTTGATGGAATCGCGTCTCTATGTTTTAATCAACGCATGGTTAAATCGGTCGTACTGGTGAGCGGCGGGCTTGACAGCGCGGTTGCCGCGGCCATCGCCCTTGACGAGGCCGGAGAAAAGGAGTGCGCCTTCCTCCACGTGAATTACGGCCAGAGGACTGAGGCGCGGGAGCTTGAGGCCTTTAACGCCATAGCGGATTTCTACGGGATAAAAAGGCGGCTTGCGGCGGACATCGGCCATCTGAAGAAGATAGGAGGGTCGGCCCTCACGGACGAAGCCATAGAAGTGCCTGAGGCGGATCTCTCCCGCACTGGCATACCCGTCACGTACGTTCCGTTCAGGAACGCCCATCTGCTCTCGATAGCGGTCTCGTGGGCCGAGGTCATAGGCGCGAGTGACGTCTATATCGGCGCGGTCGAGGAGGACGGCTCCGGCTATCCGGACTGCCGGGAGGAGTTCTTCAGGAGCTTTGAAAAGACGGTCGAGCTGGGGACTAAACCCGGCGCGGGCATAAAAATAAAAACCCCTCTTATCCACATGCGCAAATCCGCCATAGTCAGGAAAGGCGTCGCGCTCGGCGCGCCTCTCGGACTCACATGGTCGTGCTACAAAGACTCGCAAGAGGCGTGCGGCCGTTGCGACTCGTGCCTTTTGAGGCTCCGGGGGTTCAGGGAGGCCGGAGTCGCCGATCCGATACCTTACAGGGAAAAAGAGGCGGCGAAATAGGGAAATAAGGTCTCCTGAAGCATGCTTAATCACTGCCGCCTGAATGCCGCCGGCTCATGGTTTTAGAGGCTGAACCTTTCCTTCTTTTCCAAAGGGGGGAAAAGGGGATTATAAAGCGTTTTGATAATCTCCCTTATCCCCTCTTTCTTGAAGAGGGGAACTCAAATATCCACAGGAAAACGGAGATTCCAATGACTTTCATCGAATATCTCAAGCTCAAAAAAAACATCGCTGACCCGGAAAGCCAGGACCTCAACGACCTGATGGACGATTATTACGACGATTACATGATGTATCTCAAGGGGGTCAAGGAGGGCTGCAGCACGAAGTAAAAGCCGGAAGGCAGGCAAAAAGAGGCGTCTCCGGCCCACGCGCATCGGATCGGGCGGGCATGAAGACCGCTCATACGCGCGGCGGCGTCAATAGGGGTAGCCCGGGTACGGGCCTGGATAGGGATAAGGCCCGGGAAACGGGTACGGGCCGGGATAAGGATAAGGGCCGGGATAAGGGTACGGGTAGGGAGGCGGCATGACCGGGTAATACGGCTGTGGGAACTGCTGGTATCCGGCCTTTGATGTCGGCTCGAAGGTCTTAATCTGAAGCGGCCTTAGGACGGGGAAGGTGTAGTTCATCTTCCCGATCTTTTTTACCTTCACGCCCTCGACGACCCCGGCGACCGTGATGTCCTTTCCGGCCTTGTATATCTTGGGGTCGAGGAAGTTCGCGGAGTCCACGAGGAACCTGCCCTTTGAGGTCTTGTCCTCTGGCGTGTCGTCGTAAGCGAGCTCGGTTTCGATGACCTCGATCTCGGTCATGTTCTCAAGGGGTTCGGTCGATTCGATTACCCCGCCCCAGATGACGGTCTTGCCCTTGTATTCGTCGGGATGGGCCTGCACCATGGTGAGCGTGACGTTGCGGTCGGCCTCTTTGGTTATGCTGCTTGATATGACGGAGCATCCGGCAAAGGCGAGGGCGGCCGCGGCAAGGATGAGAACCCTGTTAATTTTCATGACTAAATTTTATTGACTTTTGAGGATTTGTCAATGGCAAAAAAAATAAATTTTTCGGACTTTGAAGGCAGGCTCGCCCCCTATGCCGCCAAAAGCGGCGGGACGAGGGGCAGAAGACACGCCGAGGCGGAGCACCCTTTCAGGTCGCCTTTTCAGAGGGACAGGGACAGGATAATCCACTCGAACGCCTTCAGACGCCTCGAGTACAAGACGCAGGTCTTCGTATACCACGAGGGAGACCACTACAGGACGCGCCTTACGCACACGATAGAAGTGGCTCAGATATCCCGCACCATAGCGCGCGCTCTCGGCCTCAACGAAGACCTCTCCGAGGCCATAGCGCTCGCGCACGACCTGGGCCATCCGCCCTTCGGGCATTCGGGAGAGAAAGTCCTCGACGAGCTCATGAAGGAGCACGGCGGGTTCGAGCACAACGCCCACAGCCTCCGCATAGTCGAGGAGCTCGAAAAGAGGTATCCGGGCTTCAATGGATTGAACCTCACGTGGGAAGTTAGGGAGGGGATCGCCAAGCACAACTCCGAGCACGACAGGCCGGGCCTCAACCCCGAGTACAAAAAAGACGAATCTCCATGTCTTGAAGCCCAGATAGTGGACGTCGCCGACGAGATAGCCTACAACAACCACGACATAGACGACGGGCTTTCCTCCGAGATGCTTACCCCCCAGGCCCTTGAAGAGGTAGACCTCTACCGGGAGAACTTCGAGGCCGTAAAGCAAAAGACCGGCGACAACGAGGACTTCAAGGTATTGAAGTGCCAGACGGTAATCCGCATAATAAACGCTCAGGCGACGGACCTTGTGGAGACCGTGATGAAGGCCATAGACGAGGGCGGGATAAATTCGCCGGAAGACGTGAGGGCGCGCGGCCCTATTGCCAGATTCAGCCCTGAGATGGAAAAGAAGAACAGGCAGCTTAAGAGGTTCCTCATAGAAAACCTCTACCGACATCACAGGGTCATAAGGATGGCGGACAAGGCCGAGCGGATCATAAAGGAGCTTTTCAAGGCGTATTTGCGGGTCCCGAAGCTCCTGCCGCCACACGTGTACGCCCGGATGGAGGAGGCCGGAGGGAAGAAGGAAAAACACAGGGTCGTCTGCGACTACATAGCTGGAATGACCGACAGGTTCGCGCTCGACGAGTTCAAGAAGCTATTCGATCCGTACGAGAAGGTGTAGGGGGATTATTTGTCTTTTGCCATATCCGGGCTTTTATTTTTTTTACTTTTTGTGACCTTTTTCAAAGGCTTCATATAAGCATGTTTCCCCTCCACTTCATGCTCCAGGGCGGTCTGTACCAGCCTGTTTAAAGTGACGCCTCGGACACTCGCCACCTTAAGCGCACGGCCATGCAATTCCGGCGTTATGCGGACATTGAAGCTTCCCTTGAGAGGTTTGAGGGGCTCTTTGCCAACCTCTTTGCAGAGTTCGAGATAATCTTCAACCGCGGCGTAGAAGGTCTTTATAAGTTCATCCACGGCATCACCCTCAAAAGTCACAAGATCTTTTACGCCCACCAGTTTGCCATGGAAGACCTTGTCATCCGCGCTGAAGTGGACGGATCCCATGAAACCTTTATATGTCAGCGTATCTTTCATATCAACCCCCTGTTTTTCAATTCTTCTATTACTTCTTCCATCTGATATTTCTTGAGCTCGGGCCTTGGGTGCGGTTTATGCAGTCTGATTATATGACCTGTCTCAAGATTTATAAATGCCACGGCGGAGCCGGACGTTTTGCCTCTGTTCGATTCCTTGTAACCAAAATGTTTCATCAGCCGGGCAAGCTCACCGTACGTAAAATCTTTAGGCATTGACAAGAGCCTGCCAATGAGTTTTTTCTTCTTGCTCATCGCTTTATTATAACCGACAAGCCGCATTAAATGCAACTAAATTTTAGTTGCAAAATTTTTTTAAAATACGTTATCTCTGAATTTGGGTTCCCGGTGGCCGCGCTTTTCAGGAGGCGGAGAAAGACGATCCACGGATGAATAGACGAATGGAGGAGGCCAGCGGCAAAAGAGAGAAGCCCGCTACATAGCGGGCATGACCAACAGGTTCGCGCTCGATGAGTTCAAGAAGCTATTTGATCCGTACGAGAAGGTGTAGGGGGAAAGGTCTAAACACAAACTATTGTTTGATTTATTTAGTCGAGCGGGTCGAAGTGTGATTCTTCAATTATGCCGGTTCCAACCAGTCTCATGCATTCATCGGGAACAGCGCACAGCGCCTTTGTTAACACCTCTTTCAGCATTTCGGCGTCATCAGGGAAATACGCCCTGCCGTCCCACTCATCGCTCAGCCTTTCGGCGATTGCCTTTGCCCATTTAGTTACAGGATAATCCATTCTCACCTCTTTGGTTCGAGCTATCACAAAATCAAGGGTTGGAACGTAAAAAGCTGTACCGTCCCCTTCCCTTAAACCGCAGTATCCCTCTGTCCCTTAAGATTTGCAACTGCTGTCTGATTTTAGGGCGTATATGCCTGTTTTCCGGATGGAGCGTTCCGAGATGCCCTTCAAAGGCATAAACCTCTTCAAGGGTAAAATCCTTTCTGCCGAGTTCCTCGATTACTTTCAATGTATCGGCTGTCCATCCCCTTAAACGCGCTCCGGTCTCCATTAAAAATCTGAAACGGTTATATCGCGCGCGCACGTCGCCTGTTTTAAATACACGCCCATTTTTTATGATAGTTATGCGGCCGTCTGAAGGCAGATTTTTCAAAACGATATTGCAGCCTATCCAGCCCGCTCTTCTGGCGTTTGCGGAAAGCGGTTTACGTGGCTCGATGGAGGATTCGGAAAGGAAACA
>JAKAIQ010000136.1 GCA_021825035.1 Deltaproteobacteria bacterium
AGGGTGGTTGTGGGACGGAAGATGGGTAATAAAGGCCGCGCTCATGGAGGTCTTCAGCCCTGAGATAATCCCCGCGCCCGCGGCGGGCAAAGGGTAAGAGGAAAATGATTCTTGACGCCGCTTCCCCCTCACGCCAGCCCTCTCCCGCGAGGGGAGAGTAGGAAGGCGGATTGTTTGCTCGTGACTTAAAACTTCCCCTCCCTTGACCGGAGGGGATAAAAGGGAGGGTGCAAGGCCGCACCGCACCAGCCCGGCCCTCGCCTGTCAGGGCGGCGGGACTATAAGGATATGAACGCATCAGCCCAATCCGTCAAAAAACTCGCGGCCGTTTCGGACCTCATAAGGCTCCCGAAGCAGTACGGCACGCTCCTCGTCCTCTGGCCGACGCTCTGGTCGCTCTTCATGGCGTCAAACGGGTGGCCCGGAACTAAGCTCCTCGTCATATTCGTTCTCGGGACTTTCCTCATGCGGAGCGCCGGGTGCGTGGCCAACGACATCGCGGACAGAAACTACGACCCGCACGTCGAAAGGACCCGTATGCGTCCGCTCGCCGACGGAAGGCTCAGGGTCAGAGACGCGCTTTTCGTCTTTTTCGCTCTCTCGGCGCTCGCCTTCGGGCTCGTGCTCTTTTTAAACCCCTTTACCATAGCGCTCTCGTTCGTCGGCGTGCTTTTGGCCGTCGTATACCCCCTCGTAAAAAGGGTGAGCCACCTGCCGCAGGTATTCCTCGGCATGGCCTTCGGATGGGGCGCGGTCATGGCCTGGGCCGGGGTCACCGGCGGGCTCGCCCCCGCGGGACTCCTCATATTCGTCGCCAACATATTCTACTCGGCGGCCTATGACACCATGTACGCCCTGATGGACATCGATGACGATCTCAAGATAGGCGTCAAGTCCACGGCCATACTCTTCGGGAAAAAGGTCTACCCGGCCCTCATCGCCATCTATGTCGTGATGGCCGCGCTCCTTGCCGCCGCCGGGGCGGCCAAAGGCATGGGCGGGATCTACTACGCCGGGCTATTCCTGAGCCTCGTCCTCTTCCTCCTTACCGTCCGGGGCCTCAGGAAGAACCCCACGGCCGGCGGCGCGTACAGGGCGTTCATGGACAACGTCGTCATTGGCGGGATGCTGCTCGCCTTCGTCATACTGGATTTCGCGCTTTGAAGCAGGGCCGTGGCCGTGAGATATTCGTGCTTTTAATTTTTTAATTAATTAAATCCCATGGGTTAGGGGTGAGACGCGCGTAATGGAGGCCGGAGAGACGCGAGCAATATCTTTGTGCGCGGCCTGGCGAGCGATAGTGCAAAGAGGTCCGCTCAACCTTTGCCGCCGCACGTGCGCAGGGAACCCTTAACCCGAAGCGTGCGGCAGCGCGCAAAAGGTTTTAAGCAATACGTCAGCGAGAAACAGAACATAAAGGAACCCGATGTACAACGACCTCCGTGAATTCTTGAACGCCCTCGAAAAGAAAGGCCTCCTTAAAAGGGTCTCGACCGAAGTCGACACCGACCTCGAAGTGGCCGCCATAATGGACAGGCTCGTAAAAAAGGCCGGCCCGGCGGTGCTATTCGAGAACGTAAAGGGCCACTCCATGCCCATCGTAGCGAACCTCTTCGGGACTTCCGAGCGCGTGGCCATGGGCCTCGGCATGGAGGACGGCGAGCTTCAAAAACTCGGGGAATTCATCGCCCTGCTGCAGCGGCCCCAGCCGCCGGAAGGCGTCTGGGACGCGGTCAAGAAGATACCGTTTTTCGGAAAGGTGCTTACGCTCGGCCCGAAGACGGTGAAGAGCGGCCCGTGCCAGGATGTGGTGCTCACCGATAACGCGGACCTCTCCAAGATACCCATTATAAAATGCTGGCCCGGGGACGCGGCCCCGCTCATCACCTGGCCGCTCGTCGTCACCCGGTCGCCGGAAGGCGGCCCCTATAACGTCGGGGTCTACAGGATGCAATACCTCGACGCCAGGCGCGCCATAATGAGATGGCTCAAGCACCGGGGCGGCACGACGCACCAGAGGCTCTGGGAAAAGGCCGGAAAGACCATGCCCGTGGCGGTGGCCATCGGGTGCGAGCCCGCGACCATCATAGCCGGGGTCACGCCCGTGCCGGAGGACGTGGGCGAATTCCACTTCGCGGGGATACTCCGCAAAAAGGCCATCGAGCTTGTCGAATGCAAGACCGTACCGCTCAAGGTACCGGCAACCGCCGAGATAGTCCTCGAAGGCGAGATACGCCGCGGCGATACGGCCCTCGAAGGCCCGTTCGGCGACCACACCGGCTACTACAACTCGCAGGAGCAATTCCCGGTATTCCATCTCAAGGCCATAACTCACAGAAAAGACCCCCTGTATCTCACCACCATAACCGGAAGGCCGCCGAGGGAGGACGCGATAATAGGGGTCGCGCTCAATAAGATATATCTCCCTTCTCTAAAGCTCCAGTTCCCGGAGGTCGTTGACTTCAGCCTGCCCATGGAGGCGGTATCGTACAGGATAGCCGTCGTGTCGATAAAAAAGGAGTACCCCGGCCACGCCAGAAGGCTCATGATGGGCGTCTGGGGGGTTTTACGGCAGTTCATGTACGTTAAGTACATAATAGTCGTTGACGACGACATAGACGTCCACAGCTGGCCGGACGTCGTCTGGGCGATCTCGACGCGCGTCGACCCGAAGCGCGACACCATGATAATAGAGAATACGCCCATAGACTATCTCGACTTCTCGTCGCCGCTCGACTCGCTGGGGAGCAAGATGGGCATAGACGCCACCGCCAAGGCCCCGCCCGAGGTCTCGCGGCAATGGGGCGAGAGGATGGAGATGGACAGGGCAATAACCGAGCTCATCGACAAAAAATGGAAGGACTACGGGCTGGAGTAAGACAGCGACGCCTCCTGGATATTACCCGGATTGAGAATAATGGACTATCTGATATTTAAATTGTTTCATATTATTGGTTTCATTCTCATCGGCGGCGGCCTCGTTAGCGTCTTTATCGCAGACCTGCGTTCTCGTCAGACGGCCGACATCCGGATCATAGCCGAGGCATGCAGATATGTGGCCATCTTTTATGATGGGGTCATCGTTCCCGGAGCGGTCATCGTATTAATCTCAGGGCCGGTCATGATATTCAAGGCAGGCTTTGGCTTCTTTCAGATGCCGTGGTTGACCGGCATGTGGATATTATTTGCATTTGAATTTGTCGAGGGGAATACGATCACGCGAATTCATTTTCGCAGGCTGATCAAACGGTCGCGGGCGGCGTTAAGCCGGGGCGGCATCACCGCGGAACTCCGCAACGAGATGGAGAGAAAACTTCCGACATTTACACACTATCTGGATATCCCGCTTTTTTCCCTTATCGTTTGCCTTGGGGCATTGCGACCGTCAACATGGGGTCTCTTTGCGGCGGGTTTAGCGTTGTCGCTGGCGGTAGCCGGCACGCTGGCGATAGGTCTTCCCCGGATCTACAACTGGCCCGTAGATGAAGACGCGGCCTGAGCGTGCGGCCGATAGGATGAGAAAGTGGAAAGACCGCGGGCTGGAGTAAAGGCAATTTTCCGTGACCGGGAGTTCTTTTTTTAATCTCCCCCTTTTCTAAAGGGGGAAGAAGGCATGAAACTTAAACCATGACGACTGAAACAGGCAAGTTCGAGAAATTCGGCTCCGAGTGGTGGAACCCGGCCGGAAGGCTCTTCTCCCTCCACATGATAAACCCGCTCCGGTTCGAGTACTTCGCCGCCAGGGCCGGAGCGCTTGAAGGCAGGCGGACGCTGGACGTGGGCTGCGGGGGAGGGCTTCTCTCCGAGAAGTTCGCGCAGGCGGGCGCGGTCGTGACCGGCATAGACCTCTCTCCGGCCGCCATAGAGGCGGCGGCGAAGCACGCCGCCGAAACGGGCCTCCACATAAACTACAGGGTCGCCTCGGCCTCCATGCTTTGCCTGGAAAACCCCGCGCCCTTCGACATCATAATCTGCGCCGAGGTCCTTGAGCACGTGGACGACTTGAGGGGCATGCTTTGCGACACGCTTTCGATGCTGAAGAAAGGCGGGCTTTTTTTCTTCAGCACCATCAACAGGACTCTCAAGGCCAGGATACTCGCGCTCACCGTCGCCGAGGACATCCTGCGCATGGTGCCGAGGGGCACGCACGACTACAAAAGGTTCATAAGGCCGTCCGAGCTTTCGCGTCTTCTCGCCGAAAACGGCGTGACGGTCAGGGAGATAAAGGGCATGACGTACGACCCGCTGAGGATGGAGTTCAAGGTCTCCGGCGACCCGTCGGTAAATTATCTGGGCTATGCTGAAAAAGAAGGATAGGCAGGCCTGGGGCCTGCCGTCATGGGCGGGCCGCGTTGCCGGGCGCGCCTACCTTATGAGGAACGAGAGGAAATCCGACGTCTTTTCAAGGATGGCCGCCTGCATCGAGATGAAGTCTTCGGCCGAGAAGTCTTCGGCCCGCTTGCCGCCGTATTTCTCGAATACCCTGTTCGCCTCCGGCAATTTTGCGGCAGCCTCCTGCATCCTGTGGTTCTTTATGTCGTCCCGCACGCCCCAGAGCGCCCTCACGTCGGCGAGGAACTCCGGCACGGCGGCAAAGGCCATTATCCTCGTGCCGTCGCCGCTCCCCTTGTAGAAAAATAGGTGCACGGCGTCGATGAAGGCGCCGAAAGACTCCATGTCCGAGCTCGGCTCGGCGAACCTGGCCAGCGCGGCCGCATACTCCGGCGAGCTCTTGAAGAGCAGGGTGCCGGTTATGGCCTCGTGCCTGGCGTTCACCCTTTCGACGAGCTTCAGGGCGGTTCCGGCGGCCTCGGAGAGCCTGTCCATGCCGCTTTTAGCCGAATTTACGTTCATGCCCATATTCAAACTCCCGCGCAGCGAAATACGTCAATGAATCTCCCGGCGGCAGGCCGCCGGGCATCAAAAACTTCTGTAAGAAAGCCGCGCCTCGAGCGGCCGGCGTTCGGGCGGTTTCTCATCCCGATCATCAATCTTTAACAATATGGCGGAGAGGGGGGGATTCGAACCCCCGGTAGGGTGTTACCCCTACAACTGCTTAGCAGGCAGCTGCCTTCAGCCACTCGGCCACCTCTCCATCTTACAAGCGGCGCCGGCGCTCTATGCCCGCATCCGGCGTCAGGACGGCCTTTATTTGTACCATGACTCCACGTCATAATCAAGGGCGCTCGCGGCCATGGCGATAAAAAACCGAAGGCGCGTCCGACTGGATTGAAGATAAAAGGGGCTTGGCCCGAAGGCCGCGCCCCTTTTATGTCTGGCTCCGGTGGAAGGATGTTGCGGAGCCGGAGAGCCTTTATGCGGCTGCGTCGCCGCCGCAAGGAATATCCCGCTTTAGACGAGGACATTAAGCGCTGTGAGCAAAACGCCGTCGAGCGCCATCGTCTAAATTTCGTTGAGTATCATGCCTGCAAAAATCCTTAACGCTATGGTTCCCAATATGACCGCTATTACCGTGATTAAAACCATAGCCGGTCTTGTCACAGCCTGCCTCCCTTTCAAGAGGGCGCTCTCGAGGGCTGGCGCCTTGACAAGGAGGAACAATCTCTTTAAAAGCCCCGCAAAGACGGCGACCCAGGCAACAAGCGCCACATATATGAACCGTGATGCGATGGTGGCGAGATATTCAAGCCCCACGGCGTTCCCAAACCTGTATGTGCATACCGTGTACATGCCGAGCGGGAAGACCATGGTCCAGTGGCGCACGTCATAGGAAAGCGGCTCTTTCCTCAAAAGATGTTTCCAGACATAGAGCGCGGCAAGAAGGGGTATCCACCACGACGCGAACGCCCAGAAGAAAAGCGTAAGCCCCTTCAGAAAGGGGGCGATGCCGGAAATGAAGTCCCACCGGCCGGAGCCCTGTAAAATAAGCGTTCCCGAAAGCGTCGTTATCGA
Source organism: Deltaproteobacteria bacterium (assembly GCA_021825035.1). Taxonomy (GTDB): domain Bacteria; phylum Desulfobacterota; class GWC2-55-46; order GWC2-55-46; family GWC2-55-46; genus JAKAIQ01. Next base: position 5,914 of record JAKAIQ010000136.1, read on the forward strand.
CGCTGCGCCCATGTTTATCCAATACGCGGGCGAGAGTTTTTCAGGGTAGCCAAAGAGGTGTCCCGGAAGAAGCCGATCGTCGCGTATTACGTGGGAGGTTCCGCGTCCGGGAGCAGGGCCGCGCTGTCCCACACGGGCGTTTTGGCAGGG
>JAKAIQ010000137.1 GCA_021825035.1 Deltaproteobacteria bacterium
TTCCTTTGTCTCCCTTCTAAGCGGACGCCTGTAGCTGGCCAGCTCCCAGAAGTCCTCGGTGCCGTGTCTTTTCATCGCTCTCAGCACCGTGCCCTCTCCGGCGTTGTATCCGGCGGCGGCAAGATACCAGGAGCCGAACTGCCCGTACAGGTCTTTGAAATACTGGGCGGCCGCCTGGGTGGCTTTTTCCGGATCCATCCTTTCATCTATCCACCAGTTGACCCTGAGGCCGTACTTTTGCGCCGTGCCCTTAACGAACTGCCACATGCCGACGGCTTTCGCCCTTGACTTTGCCGTTGGATTGAGGCCGCTTTCTATGAAAGCGATGTAGGAAAGGTCTTCAGGCAACCCGTTTTCACGGAGAACGTTTCTCAGCATTGACATGTAAGTCTGGCTCCTGCCGAGCCATCTCGCGAAGTGTTTCCTGCCGTTGCTCTGGAAGTATTCGATGAAGGATCTTACGCGCCCGTTGACCACGACCGGAACCTCCGGGGCGGTCTCCGCGAACGCATTCGAGCAGTTTCTGTCCTTGATGTCAGGCGCGGAATATGCCGCCTCGTCAGCTATCAGACGGCAGAACTCCCCGGTCCCGGCCAGGGCATCCGAATAGAATGCATAGTCGTTCGCATCCGTGGCTGCCGCCTGGTCCGTTGCGGCGCCCGCAGCGGACGCATCAGGGGAGACCAACGCAGGCGCTGACGCATCAATGGAAGCCACGACCTGAGGCTTCTCCGATGCCGCATCGCCGGCCACAGGGGTGGATTGGGCTTTCACGGCGGACGACGTCCATGCCAAAAAGGCCAGACAAAAGAAAGCCTTTGCAAAGATCCTTTTAATGTGAATCCTCCTTATGTTCCCGAGCCGGACTTTTAGTGCTAATTTTTGGGCAGCGCTATCGTGCCGGAAAGCTCCAGCTGACGGAACTTTTCCTTTATGTCCTCGGCGGTTTTCTTGGCCGCGAGTTCGATGTTCCTGCCCGCGCTGGTCAGCGCCCTGGTATATTCAAGGAAGTATTGGTTCTTTTTGATCCACTTCTTCGTGAGGTTGTGGCCGTACGCCTTTATCGAAACGTTGAAGAGATCAAGGCGCACCGCCCTCTTGGCGATCTGGAAAATTGAATAAAACTCTTTCGTGGCCCTCATGGTTTCGGATTGGAGATCATAGTAACTCATGAGCTTCGGCTCGAAGACAACGTGGTGAGCGTCGTACAGGCTCCAGTCCTTGGTTATTATGCGACCTTCGCCGTCGAGATCGCGATAGCATTTGGTTCCCGGAAGAGGCGTCAGTATCAGGAACTGGACCGATTCAAGGTCGTTTTTCTTGGCGAACCTGACCGTCTCGGCGATAGTATCCGTCGTGTCCTGGTCGGAGCCGAAAACGAACATCCCATGGATGCGGATTCCGTTTTTGTGAAGGATCTTGATACAGCTCGTTATGTCCTCGACCGACTGTTTCTTGTTGTAGAGCTTCAGGGTCTCCGGGTTTACCGATTCGAGCCCGATGTAAACCGTATGGCAATTCGACCTCTTCATGAGATCGAGAAGCTCCGGGTCCTTGGCCACATCGACACGTACCTGCGCCGTCCAGGACGGGGTGAGTTTCTTCTCGATCATGGCCGAAAGGAGTTCCTTCGTCCTTTTTTTGTGAGCGCAGAAATTGTCGTCATAGAAGAACACCCACTTGCCGCCAAGGTCCCTGTGCCTCTCGAGCTCTTCGATGACGCGCTCTTTGCTCCTGAACCTGTATTTCTGGCCGAACATGCCGGTAACGGAACAGAAGCTGCAGTCATACGGGCAACCCCTCGAAGTCATTATCGGCGCTATCGGCAATTTTTTTAATCCCTGTGTCTCCAGGCCGTGTATCAGGGTGAAGTCGGGGCAGGGTATCTTATCGACGTCCTTGCAGAAAGGCGCGGTCTTATTATGGAATACCTCGCCGTTGATTCTATAGGAGAGGCCCGGGATTGCGTTAAACCCTGAGCCTTTCTCCAGGGCCTGCATGAAGTCCACGATATGGTCGTCGGCCTCGCCTTTAAGCACGAAGTCGCAATACTCAAGCGCCTCGTCGGGCAGGTAGGTCACATGCGGGCCGCCCATGAAAAGGGGTATCCCGGCTTTTTTTACCAGCTTGGCTATTTCGAACGAGCGCTTGGATGTGGAAGTAATAGTTGATATCCCGACGGCATCGGCGCTGAGGACGTCTTTCAGGTCAAGTTCTCCGACGGATTCAACATAGCTCTTGACGTCGTATCCATGCTGTTTCAGGGTCGTGCTAAGAAGCACCGTGCCGAGTCTGGGAAGCGGCATTCTCGTGAATATGTGGAAGTCTGGCGGGTTCGGCTCAATAAAGCGTATTTTTTTCATATGCGTTCCTTTATATCGAGTGCCCTCAATATTACCCGCTTGTCAAATCCATGTCAAGATAAAAGCCTATCTTTTCAATTTCTGCCGTAAATGCAGGGCTGGCGCATCCCGCCGACCGCGAAGCCGGCGTGTCATGCATGGTTCGTACCTGTCATTATATTATTCCGGACCCTGAAACGATGTGAGGAAGCTCACACGGCCTGGATATTTTTGGCCGCTTGGAGGCCGTCCTATTTAAGAACTTTCCTCAGGTATCTCCCGGTGAGGCTCTCCCCGGTCCCAGCTATCCGCTCGGGCGGGCCCTCGGCGACGACGCGGCCTCCGTCAACGCCGCCTTTCGGGCCAAGGTCTACTATGTAATCAGCCGTCTTTATGCAATCGAGGTTATGCTCGATCATGACCACGGTGCTCCCGGAATCAACCAGCCTGCCGAGCACCGAAAGGAGTTTTTTTATATCGTCCGTGTGTAGCCCGGTCGTCGGCTCGTCCAGCATGTAAAGCATTTCCCCTTTCGCCTCGCCGCTCAGTTCCCTCGCGATTTTGAGCCTCTGGGCTTCGCCTCCTGACAGGGTCAACGCCGATTGCCCGAGCTTTAGGTACCCGAGACCCACATCCCTTATCATCGAGAACCTGCCCTGAAGGTTTTTTTCGTTCCGGAAGAACTCGGAGGCCTGATCAAAAGTCATCTCAAGGCAGTCGTATATGTTTCTGCCCCTGTATTTCACATCGAGCACCTGCGCCCTGTATCTCCGTCCGGCGCAGGCCGCGCATTTCACGTATACGTCGGGAAGGAAGTACATCTCGAGCTTCTCCACCCCTTCGCCCTTGCACGATTCGCACCTTCCGCCCGCGACGTTAAAGGAAAAGTGGCCGGGGAGCAACATCGACGCCCTTGCCGAAGGAAGCCCGGCGAAAAGCCGCCTGATGTCATCGAACGCCCCGATATAGGTGAGGGGGTTGCTGCGCGGGGTTCTTCCTATGGGCCCCTGGTCTATGAGCTTGACCCCGCTTATATTGCCCATCCCCTCGATGGATTCGTAGGGAAGGGCCTTCTCGGATTTTACTCCGAAGTGCGACGACAGGACGTTATATAGCGTGTCCACGACAAGGGTGCTTTTTCCGGAGCCGGACACGCCGGTAACGCAGGTCATGGTCTTCAGCGGTATCCTCAGGTCCGCTTTCTTCAGGTTGTTGCCGCTCGCCCCTCTCAACACGATGAACCTTCCGTTTCCGTTCCGTCGCCATCTCGGTACGCGTATGATGAGTCTTTCCGACAGGTAATCGGCGGTGAGCGTCCTCGCGTTTTCGAGAAAGTCGTGTAACGCGCCCGCGTACACGAGCCTTCCGCCGCGTTCTCCCGCGCCCGGCCCGAGCTCGACTATGAAGTCGGCGGACCTTATCATCTCGGGGTCGTGTTCGACCGTTACGACCGTATTCCCCATGGAGGAAAGCCTTTTTATCTGATTCGTGAGATTGTCGATGTCAACCGGGTGAAGCCCTATCGAGGGCTCATCGAGTATGTAAAGGACCCCGCAGAGGGAGGATGCGAGTTGGGTCGCAATGGTCACTCTCTGCGCCTCTCCGCCCGAAAGGGTCTTGGTGAGCCTGTCAAGGGTGATATACCCGAGTCCGGTCCGATTCAGAAATTCGAGCTTGACCGAGATCTGTTTTAAAAGCTCTTTCGAGACCTCCTTTTCGAAGTCCGTAAGCCCCGGGTCTTTGAAAAACTCCGTCGCCTCCTCTATTGTCATGCGGCTCACCTGCGCGATATTGAGCCCGTTAATCAGGACGGAGAGAGCGTTCTTCCTAAGCCTCGAACCTCCGCATGCCTTGCAGGCCACCGGCCACTTGTACCTTGATATGAAGACCTTGATATGGAGCTTGTATTTCTTCGTCTCCAGATACTCAAAGAAGGCGTTTATTCCGTCGAAATCAGCGCTTCCGCCGAAGACGATCTCGCGGTCCTTTTTGGAAAGCCTGAAAAACGGCCTGTCGAGGTCGATGCCGCACTTCGACGCGTATTTTTCGAGTTCTTCCTGCCACCATCTGTAAGCCGGTTTAGTCCAGGGCTCTATCGCGCCCTGCCGGAGGCTTAACGCCTTGTCCGGCACTATTTTCTCCTCGTCATATTGAAGGATGTTGCCGAACCCCTTGCATTCAGGGCAGGCGCCTACCGGATGGTTGAACGAGAGCGAAATGGGGGTGGGTTTTTCGATCGATGCGCCGCATGCGGGACATTCCATCCGTTCAGAGAAGCGTCTCATGGCTTTGCCGGCCACCTCGACCCATGCGGCGCCTCCGCCTTCCCTGAAGGCGGTCTCAAGGGCTTCGGCAAGCCTGCCTCTTTCTTCTTCGTTGAGCGTAATCCGGTCGACTATCGCATGGATCCCGTCACGAAGAGGCTCGGGGAGCTCGCTCTCGGCGATGTTTATTATCTCATCGCCGGCCTTTACGCGGACAAAGCCTTTTGTCAGAAGGCTTTCCGCGAGTTCGGCGGAGGCCATGCCCTTAGTATGAAGGCTGAAGCCCACTATGGCGGTCTTACCCTTATTTTCGGAGATGAGTTCAGCGGACGCCGATTGAGGGTCGTAAGACCTTGCGATTACGCCGCATTCGGGGCAATGGACTCTGCCGGAGCGCGCGAACAAAAGCCTCAGGTAGTCGTTAAGCTCGGTAGTCGTCCCGACCGTGCTTCTGCTCGTTCGCACCGCGTTTTTCTGCTCGACGGCTATGGCTGGGCGGATGTTCCTTATGGAATCGAGGTCGGGCCTGTCCATGCGCTCGATGAAAAGGCGGGTATAGGTCGAAAGAGACTCGATGAACCGCCATCTGCCTTCGGCAAAAAGCGTATCGAAGACAAGCGACGACTTGCCGGAACCGCTGGGGCCGACGACCGCGGTTATCTTGTCGTGAGGGATCCTGAGGTTGATATTCTTGAGATTGTTCTGTCTCAGCCCCTCCACTATCAGCTCGCCGCTCCGGGCTTGCGCGCGAATCTCAAACGCCTGCGTGGCGGTTGTCTTTGAGTTTCTTTTTGGCATTTGCTCCAATGTCTTCCCGGCATGACAAGCCGAATATGAAATTATACAATAATGGCGGGTTTCTTTCCAGCATGCGAAAGATTGAAGGGCTCCGGCACGCAGGGGCGCAGGTTGTCTCCCCTCATGGCGGAATATCGTCATGCGCGCTCGGATTTGTTCCGATAATTAGGGATTTACGGCATTGCAGCGGGTCTTTAACCTGAAATATGCCGGCCGGAAAGTAAAAACAGCAGATTTAGCACTCCGGCATAAAGAGTGCTAAAATTAGCTTGACAAAGTGAAAACCAGCACATATATTTAATGAACAAAAAAAAGCCCGGATAAAGCATGTTTCCGGTAAATAATAAACGCACAAAAAAGAGGAGGGAAGGCAATTATGAAGATCAAACCGCTTCATGACCGAGTCATTGTTAAAAGGCTGGCGGAGGAGGAAAAGACCAAGGGGGGGATCATCATACCCGATACGGCCAAGGAGTCGCCCGCCGAGGGCAAGGTCATATCCGTAGGTCCAGGGAGGATGGAGGACGGAAAGATCATCCCGCTGGATGTAAAGGCCAACGACAGGGTTATATTCAGCAAGTACGCGGGAACGGAGATAAAGGTCGAAGGTGAAGAGTACCTCATCATGAAGGA
>JAKAIQ010000138.1 GCA_021825035.1 Deltaproteobacteria bacterium
TCGAGCCACTGCAACGAGCTTATAAAATATGGGTTCGGCAGAAATCTTATATCGAACACAAGGTCGGCGTCGCTCGGGATCCCGTACCTGTAGCCGAAGGAAACGAGATTAACGGTGATCTTCTCATTGCTCACCGGGCCCGAAAAATATTCTTTAATGCGTTCTCTCAGCTGATGGACGGTGCAGTTTGTCGTATCTATGACTTTATCGGCATGAATCCTGACATCGGTTAAGAGTTCCCTTTCCTTCAAAAGCCCCTCGACCGGGCTTTCCGACGCGGCCAGCGGATGGCGTCTCCTTGTCTCGCTGAATCTTCTGACGAGAGCTTCGTCCGATGCCTCGAGATATATGAGCTCTACCCTGAAACCCGATTCCTTGAGCCTGGTAAACGTCGGAGTGAATGCCTTTAAGAATTCCCTCTCCCTTACGTCAACCACCGAGGCAACTTTGTTTATCTCGCCTGATTGCAAGAGAAGCTCCATGAACGTGGGAAGAAGCGCTACCGGCATGTTGTCGACACAGAAGAAACCAAGGTCCTCAAGCGCCTTGATGGCAGTGCTCTTGCCCGAACCCGACGGGCCGCTTAGAACGATCAAACGTATATCTTTCAACTCTTCACCCTGTCCATGCTTTTCATGGCGTTGTCGAGATGCGCCTCAAGCCTTTTGGCGGAATGATGTCCCATTATCTTGAGGATCTGATTTCTCGCGGCAACCTCCACTATCGTAGCCACGCTCCTGCCGGGGCTGACCGGAATTTGAAGATAGGGAAGCCCTACCCCCAGAATATCATAAGAATTTTCCTCGAAGCCGAGCCTTTCGTACTCGCTGTCGGATTCCCATTTGACAAGCTCGACCACGAGGTCCATCTGCTTCCTTTCCCTGATGGCCGTTATACCGAAGAGGTCCTTTATGTTAACTATGCCAAGGCCCCTTATCTCCATGTGATACCTTATCAGGTCCGAGGCCGTGCCGATAAGTATCGATGGCGGCATCCTTTTTATAAGTACCGCATCATCGGACACGAGCCTGTAACCTCTGGACACGAGATCAAGAGCGCATTCGCTTTTTCCGATGCCGCTTTTGCCGATCAATAGTATCCCTACGCCGAGGACATCGAGCAATACGCCGTGCAATATGGTTGTAGGCGCGAGCCTCTCTGCGAGATATTTGGTTATTTCATCTATAAGGACAGAGGACGAATGGCTGCTTTTTAAAAGAGGGATGTGTTTCTTCCTGCAAAGGTCCGCAAGGAAATCCGGCGGGTCAAGCTCCCTGGTAACTATAATGGCGGGTATGTCCGGTTTCTCGAGCACGCCGATGACGCTTTTCAGCTCACGCCAGTTGAGGCTGTTGAGATATCCTATCTCGGCGGCCCCGAATATCTGTATCCTGTCCGAATGAAGCTCCTCGAGAAGGCCCGTAAGCAACAATCCCGGCTTTTGGATGCGGGAAGTTGTAAGTTCCCTTGAAAGACCGTCTTCGCCGGCAACAAGTTCAAGGCGGAACCTCTCGGCCCAGCCCCCTTCTAAAAGCTCCTTTACAGGCACGCCCATAATATGACCATGAATTTATCCGGTAATTTAAGACCTCACAACAGTCTCATCTTCCTGTCGGCTTCTGCTATTATCCTGTATATTTCGGACCTGCTTTTGGCCTCCATAAGGCTTGACCTGAGATCCTGGTTTCTGAACAGATGGGATATGCTGGCAAGTATTTTCAGATGCGCCGCCACGGAATTCTCGGGAGCCAGTATCATGAAGAAAAGATAAACCGGCATCTTATCCATCGAATCAAAGTCCACCCCCTTACTGCTTCTCCCGAAAAAGACCCTGATCTCGCCGAACCCTTTGACCTTGCCATGGGGAATCGCCACGCCGTTGCCAATGCCGGTAGTCCCCAATCTTTCCCTTTCAAGGACGGTTTTCAGCACACCCTCCTTATCAAGTCCGCCTACTTGCATGGAGATGCTTGAAATCATCTCATCCAGCAGTTCGGTCTTTCTCTTGGATTTGAGATCCATCAGAATAAAGTCTTCCTTCAAGACGTCCGTAAGCCTCATACAGTCCTTTGTTTAAAGCCTGGTATTTGTCTCTATAAGGCCCAGATCCCCGTTCTCAAGCCTGTAGATGACGTTAATGGCGCTCGTTGAAGAATCGGTGAAAACAAGAAAATCGTTCCCGGCTATCTCCATCTGCATTGCAGCTTCCTCGACCGACATGGGTTTTATAAACCTGTTTTCCTTCTTCACTATCTTCAACCGTCTGCCGGCAGAATCCTCGGCGCCAGCAACAGCATATCGCATGCCAGACGACTCGCCTGAATGAGACTTATGTTGCTTTATCCTTTCCTTATGCCTTCTGACCTGATTTTCAAGCTTATCAATGACGGAATCTATGGCAGAGTACATGTCCTGCGTATCCTCCTGCGCCTTTATGGCGACTCCGTTGGCGGCGACGGTGGCGTCGGCGATGTGCCTTATCTTCTCTATCGAAAGAACCCAATGCACCTCGATGGGTTCAAAAAGGTACTTGCTCAGACGCTCGGTCTTTTCTTCAGCATATTTTCTTAGAGCATCGGATGATTCCATGTGCCTGAATGTAACACTGACTTGCATGTCCCTACCTCCGGTTTAATGATTGTATGATCGCCTTAAACCACCCTGGAAGAACCACATGGCGGCATTCGGTTTCACGGCAAAGATTCACGAAACGATGCGCTTAATCTGATTTGCAATATAATCCGGAAACCGGGGAAGTTTCCGGACGCCGTCAAAAGTGAACTTTCCTTCTATTGGATGGCTGCATCCCGATGGCTTCCCTGTATTTGGCGGCGGTCCTCCTGGCGAGGACTATGCCGGAGTTCTTCAGAATCTCAACAATCTGTTTGTCGCTCAAGGGATTCTTCGCATCCTCCGACTTTATGATATCGCGCATCTTCTCCTTTATGTACTCGACGGCCACCTCGTCCCCGCTGGAATTGCTCAGGCCGCCGGAGAAAAAGTACTTGAGTTCGAATATCCCCCTCGGCGTCTGAACGTATTTATTTGCCGTCACCCTGCTTACCGTCGATTCATGGACGCCTATTTCACTCGCTATATCCTTGAGCACGAGCGGCTTCAAATATTTAAGCCCCTTTTCCAGAAACTCCCGCTGAAACTTGACAATGCACTCAACGACCCTGAATATGGTCCTCTGCCTCTGATGTACGCTTTTTATGAGCCAGATGGCGGAACGAAGCTTCTCCTGTATGTAGCCTTTAGCCTGCTCGGCCGCCCGGCCTTTGTCTTTAATAAGCTGCCTGTAATAAGAGCTTATCTTGAGCTTCGGCATGCCGTCTTCATTAAGGCTTACAACGTACTCATCGCCCACTTTGAGGATATATATGTCCGGGACTATGGCATTCGACTCATCTTTGCCGAACCCGGCTCCGGGGGTCGGATTTAGCGATTTATTTATAATCTTGACGACTTCATAAACATCATCGAGGCTTATCCCGAGACTTCTGGCCACGGCCTTGAAGTTTTTCTGAGCGACCCGTTCGAGATGATTTCGTATAATCTCCTCCAGGATCGTATCCCTCACGGGTAGATTCTGCGCCTGGATCATGAGACACTCTCTGAGATTCCTTGACCCCACACCGACCGGTTCGAACTGCTGAATCACGGCGAGCGCCCTTTCTACCTCAGGCATGCTTACTTCGAGGTGTCTCGACATCTCCTCGACGGTTAGTCTCTCTATCTCATCGTCTTTCAAGTCTCCTCTCTCTATGATCCTGAGATATCCGTCCTCATCGATATTTCCGATGATGAATTCGCCTATCGCATGCTCACGTTCCGAAAGGGTCTGCAGGTTAAGTTGCCAGATAAGATGCTCATTTAGACTCCCGCCGGAGGACGCGACATTGCCCATGAAATCCTCGTCCTCTTTTTCATTGAAGTTTATGCCCCGCTCTCTGTGCTCCGCCTGGTCTTCGAGATACGCCTGCCAGTCGATCTCTGGTTTCTCGCCCTCGGCAGCAAGACCGGCCTCATGTCCGCCTTCGGTATCGGTCAACTCTTCAAGAACCGGGTTTGTCTGAACCTCCTGCCTCACAAGATCCACAAGCTCGAGCCTGGAAAGCTGAAGAAGCTTGATCGCAAGCTGAAGCTGCGGCGTCATCACCAGGCTCTGGCTGAGCTTTAATTCCTGTTTCAGTTCATATGCCATGGCTTAAAACCTCTGCCCTGTACCTAAAGTCTGAACTTCTCTCCAAGATATACTTCTCTTACGCGCCTGCTGTCAAGGATTTCTGTAGGCGTACCTGCTTTCAGGAGTTTTCCTCCGTCTATTATATACGCGTGATCGCATATGCCGAGCGTCGCGCCCACATTGTGGTCGGTGATAAGTATCCCTATGCCTTTTCTTTTGAGTTCCAGCACAAGTTCCTGAATATCACCGACTGCTATGGGGTCTATGCCTGAAAACGGCTCATCCAGGAGAAGGAATGACGGAGAGTTTACCATCGCCCGCGCTATCTCCACCCTCCTTCTTTCTCCTCCGGAAAGGGCGTACGCTTTGGTTTTTGCGAGATGGCTGATACCCAGTTCTTCAAGAAGCCCGTCAAGGCGCTCCTTCAGTTCATCCCTGGGTATGTCGAGGAATTCGAGGATCGACCTTACGTTTTCTTCAACCGTGAGCTTTCTGAAGACCGAGGCCTCCTGCGGCAGATAGCTTATGCCGAGCCTTGCCCTTTCGTACATCGGCATACTGGTTATGTCATGGTCGCCCAGCAGCACCTTGCCCTTGTCGGGGCAGACAAGGCCCACGATCATATAAAACGTAGTAGTCTTCCCGGCGCCGTTCGGCCCAAGAAGTCCAACTACCGTTCCAGGCTCGATACCAAGACTAACCCCATCAACCACAACCCTTTTCTTGAAGGATTTAACGAGGCTTTTTACACCGAGCTTCTTCACTATTTACCTTCTCCGCGCCTCTTTTCTCTTCAGGACAATCCTTCTTGTCCGGCATTATGACGGCCTGGACCTGTCCGCCGCTTCCTTTTTCGACAAGTGCGTTCTTTTGATCCACATATATGGTTATTTTATCGCCCTTGACGGTGTCTTTACATTGCTTTACCTGAGGATCGCCGGTAAGTACGATAGTTCTTTCCTTATTGCTGAAGACCGCCTCTCTGGAAGTAGCGGTTCTATCGTCTTGAAAGATTCTTACGTTGCCCCTGGCCTCGATGTCGTTTACCTGCCTGGCATCGTCATAATGAACATCAAGCTCATCGGAACAAAGGGTAAAATCCTCGATGGCTTCGACATTGCCTTTGAAGATGACCAGGTTTTTCTTGTTATAAGCCTCCATTGAGTCGGACGTTACGGTAATGGGCTTCCTGACCGCTTCCTTACCATGCTCCGGCTCCTTCGAGAAAGACAGCGACGGACAGATAAGAGCGGCCGCCAGCGCGACCATGGCAACAAGAGGCTTTCTTCTATGTGGCAAGACTTTCAAAACGCTCCTATATCGTCGAACTTCTGAATACCGCCTTAATGTCTTTTTTTATTACCGTCCTGCTCTTGTCGACGTCCGACACGAGGCCGATGCCGGTCACATCCATGCCTTTCGAAGTTATCACGACCCTGTCATCCGTGGAAAGTACGCTCGAATTGATAAAATACTTGAGCCTGTCCGTATTCATCCTGTACCCATCGTCGGACTCGACAATCACGTCCTTCTCGACCTCTATTTCTCCTTTCGACTCCCTGTATCTGCCTTCTTTCGCGGTCAAGGTATAGGATTGCCCGTTCTTTGCATAAAACACAAGCTTAAGCTTTTCGAGCACAATAAGGTCCCCACCCTCGCTCTGGGTTGCCGAATCTGCGTCAGATCG
>JAKAIQ010000139.1 GCA_021825035.1 Deltaproteobacteria bacterium
CAGGTCAATACAAATACCGTAGCCGCCAACCCAACGTCTAATGCGCTTCTCAACGCCAACCTCGATTCAAATTCGCCGATAACCGGTTTCGTGTTTAATTCCGGGGTTAACGACACTGTAAATCTCCGCATAAATGGCGGATCAGACATTCCCGTAAGCCTCGTAACCGACGGCGGTCTCGCCTCCGGCCAGTCCTATGACGGCGGAAGCGTAGCCAACGCCATAAAGCAGGCTCTTGAATCAAAGGCCCCCGGCGACGTCATAGGCGTAAGCTACGATGACCAGTCCGGTAAGTTCACCGTCACCAACACGACCGGCAATCCCGACACCCTTACCCTCGACTGGACAAATGGTTCGAGCACTGCGTCATCGCTGCTCGGGTTTAATACGAATTCCACGATGTCGGCCGGCCAGACAGATACGAGTAATTTTGCCGCAGGGGCCTTTACGCTCTCGCAGGCCGGGAATACTTCCGATTTCTCAACGCCGGTAACCGTGTATGATTCGCTCGGCAACAGCCATGTCATTACCGTGTACTTCAGGAAGGCATCGCTTGGCACGGTGGGAAACAACTGGAATTGGTATGCGGTGGTGGGCAGTCAAGACAGCGTGGATGGCAAGACTGAGGTTGCTGAGGCCGGTACGTTGACGTTCAATTCGTCGGGATCATTATACTCCGCCACCAACACCGTGGGCCCATATTACGGCTCCAGCGGGCTTACGAGCAACACCACCGGCGGCTTTAACTTCACGGGTGGAGCGCTTCAGAGCCAATTGGTCAATTTCAACTTCGGAGACAGCATCGCTCAGGGGTCCACCGGGACTGACGGCACCACGCAGTATGCGACGTCTTCGGGGGTATCAAAACTTACTCAGGACGGCTATGCATCCGGGACTCTTCAGAGTCTTAACGTCGGTCAGAACGGCATAATAACAGGGATATTCTCAAATGGTCAGAATTTAACTCTCGGGCAGGTCCTTGTGGCGGATTTTCCAAGCCCCGACGGACTTGCCAGCGTTGGAAATAACAATTATCAGGCGACCAACAATTCAGGCCAGCCGCTTATCGGGTCTGCGGGCAGTTCCGGAAGAGGCCTCATTCAGTCGAGCACCCTTGAGCAGTCGAACGTCGATTTGGCGTCTGAATTCGTCAGCATGATCGCCGCTCAGCGTGGCTTCGAAGCAAATTCCAAGATAATAACTACTACAGACCAGATACTTGCGGATCTTGTCAACCTTAAGACGTAATTCATTCGCCGTCTTATACGGATTGAGGGTTGAAGCTCCATGAGCGCGACTTCCGGTCATACGCTGTGGAGTTTCAACTCAATTTTTAAATCTTTATCCGGATTGTAGTTCTTTTGACATACGCATGTGTCTTCCATAGTCATAATTCTGACGTAATCATATCCAATCATTTGACTTCTCCATATCTCACCAAAGCCTACGGCTAAGTTGACATTTTCAGTTTTTATTTTCTTTAAGTAATTTATGTAGTTGCATGTTTAATGTTGATCGGCATATTCCATGCAGATTGTGGCATGACTATTGCGATATAACGAAAATTGATTATTTTATGAAACCTTAGCATCAGAGAGGAGTTTGATATGGCAGAGGAAGCTGCGGCGGAAGCAAAGGCCGAGCCGAAGAAAAAAGGGAAATTGTTATTAATCGTCCTGATAATTTTGATTGCTGTGGCCGGCGCCGCGGCATTCATGTGGCTGAGGTTTGGCGCCGCTTCGAAAGCGAGTAAGCCGGATGCAACTGAGGTTTCCGCCAAGGAGCACGGGGATGAGAATAAAGACGCCAAGGACGGGGCAGGAACGGTATACAACCTTGACCCATTCATTGTAAATCTCCAGGACAATTCCGGCACGAGGTATCTAAAATTGACGATAAATCTTGAGCTCGCGCCATCCTCGTCTACCGCCGAATTGGCGGCCAAGACCGCCAAGATCAGGGATGCCCTGATCGTGCTTCTCAGCAGCAAAAGCTATGCTGACATCGGGACGGTCGAAGGTAAATATCAGCTCAGGGATGAAATCGTGGCGAGAGTCAATCAATTCCTCGTGAAAAGCCACGTGAAAACCGCGTATTTTACGGATTTTGTCGTTCAGTAGTTGTCCATATCTCTATAAAAGTCTCAAAGAGGTTAGAAATGGCTGAACAGATTCTGACGCAGGTCGAAGTTGACGCTCTTCTCAAGGGCCTTTCGAACGGGCAGATAGAAACCGAATCTCACGCAATGGCAGATGACGAAGGCGGCGTCAGAACTTTTGATTTCCGTAACCAGGAAAGAGCTATAAGGGGCAGGATGCACGCCCTTGACATGATATGCGAAAAGTTCTGCCGGAATGTCAGGGGGGCAATGTTCAGCCTTACCGGAAGAAAGACCGTCGATGTAAGATTCGATGGCGTAAAAATGATGAGATATGAAGACTTCGTCAGCAATCTCAAGATGCCGTCGAGCCTTAATGTTTTTCAGGTTCCTCCGTTGAGGGGCCAGTGCGTGCTGGCGATAGATCCGAACCTCGTTTATATCATGGTGGACAGTTATTTTGGAGGCGAATGCAGATTTTATACCAGGATCGAAGGGAGGGATTTCACGAACGTCGAGCAGGGTTTCATAAGAAAGGTCGCCGATGTCATGTTTCACGAAATGACGGGATTGTGGCGGGGCGTCCATCCTCTGGACTTTAAATTCGTAAGGGCCGAGATGAACCCCCAATTCGTGAACATAGCCAGTCATAGCGACATGGTTCTTGTCTCGTCGTTCAAGATGGAGATCGAAAGCACGGTTGATAATTTTTTCTTTTGCATGCCGTTCTCGACCATTGAGACCATAAAGGACAAACTCTATGGGATGCAGCAGGATGCGAGTTATGCCGATAAAAACTGGAGCGAGAGACTCAGGGAACGTTTCGGTCAGGTACCGCTTTCACTCTCGGTCGAAATAGGGAAGGCCGAGATAAGCGTCTCCGAACTTCTGAGCCTTAAGGTTGGCGACATAATCCAGCTCGGCCGCAAAATCAAGGATCCGCTTGATGCGAACATTGAAGGTATGCCGAAATTAATCGTAAAGCCCGGCACGGCGGACGGCAATTATGCCGTGAAGATTTTATTTGCGACTAAAGAAGGGAGCAATCGGTATGACGGATAATCTGGAGGAATCTGGGATGAGTTCGGATATTGAATCTCAATGGAATGAGGCGCTCTCCGAACAAAAAGAAAGCGGAGCAAAGAAGCCTGAAGAATCTGTCAGGCCGGCGAGCTTCAATCAGCTCAAGCAGGAAAGCGCCGGACCTATCGGGAACATCGACATGATACTCGATATACCGGTAACGATCTCCGTTGAGGTAGGCAGGACAAAAATAATAGTCAAAGACCTTCTCCATCTCAGCCAGGGCTCGGTTGTCGAACTCGACAAGCTGGCCGGCGAACCGATGGAGATACTGGTTAACGGCAGGCTCATAGCCAAGGGGGAGGCCGTGGTGGTAAACGAAAAGTTCGGCATAAAGCTGACGGATATTGTAAGCGCCGCCGAAAGGATTAACAACCTGAAATGACCGATTCGTACCTCTACCTTCTTTTAAGAGGCGTCCTGACGCTGGTCCTCGTCCTCGGACTCATGGGCATTTTTCTTTATGCGCTCAAGCACTTCATGAGATCGCCGGTTGCCGGGAGTGGATCTTTTACGCCGATGAAGGTCTTAAGCTCATCATTTCTGGGCCAGAAAAAAAATGTCGCGATAGTCGATGTGGCCGGCGAGATACTTGTTCTGGGGATAACTCAAAACTCAATAACATTGCTGGCAAAAGTCGAACAACCGGAAATTAAGGAAGAGTTGAGGAAGATGAACGCGAGAAGGCCAAGGCCTTTTTTTAATTTTATCTCTAAATGAAGAAAATATCCTGTTCCACATCGATGGCCATGCTTTCGCTCCTTATCGCGGCGCCATCCGCTTTAGCGGCAGACCCAATTGGCATGCCGGGCTTGACTCTTACGCTCGGCAGCCAGGGGCCTCATGAAGTCGCAACCGCCGTACAGATAATCATACTTCTTACCGTTCTTACGCTCGCGCCGGCGATTATCCTGATGATGACCTCGTTCACGAGGCTTGTAATCGTCTTTTCCATATTGAGGCAGGCGCTCGGCGTTCAGCAGTCGCCTCCAAACCAGGTCATCATAGGGCTCGCCCTTTTTCTTACGTTCTTCATAATGTCCCCCACGATCAACAAGGTCAACGAAGAGGCTCTGAAGCCATATATGCAGGGCGGCATATCGCAGGAATCCGCCCTCAGCAAAGGCCTTGCGCCTTTGAGAAACTTCATGCTCAACAATACCAGGGAAAAGGATCTGGCGCTCTTTATAAAGCTTTCTAAAATCGACACCCCGAAGACCAGGGATGACATTCCAACGACGGCCGTCATCCCGGCTTTCGTAACGAGCGAGCTTAAAACCGCTTTCCAGATAGGTTTTCTTATTTATCTTCCGTTTCTTATCATAGACATGGTTGTGGCAAGCGTGCTCATGTCAATGGGTATGATGATGCTTCCGCCGGTCATGATATCGTTACCGTTCAAACTGATGCTTTTTGTCCTCGTGGACGGTTGGTATCTTCTGGTCGGCTCTCTTGTCAGGAGTTTTCATTGAATTTTAACCTTGAACGTAAAAAGGAAAAATGACGCCGGAATTCGTAACGAGCGTTGGAAAGGAAGCTATAGAAGTGATACTGATGCTTTCAGCCCCTGTCTTGCTTGCCGGGATGGCGGTCGGGCTGGCAGTGAGCATTTTTCAGGCTGTTACCCAGATACAGGAAGCGACTCTGTCTTTCGTGCCGAAGATTTTGGCTGTATTCCTTGTTCTTCTGGCTATGGCTCCCTGGATGATAGGAGTTATACTGAGGTTTACAAGCGAGATATTCATAAATATTCCAAACTATATAAGATAATCTACTGAATTTCATGGATATTATTCAGCTTCTCATGAGTAACGCACCTGCCTTTCTTTTCGTCCTCGTAAGGACCGCCTCTATCCTTATAGCCGCTCCAATATTCGGGACGACGTTCAACATACCGATGCGGGTTAAGCTTGGTCTTTCAGTTCTCATAGCCTTTATCATCACACCTCTTGCCGGGTACGTGCCGCTGCCGCAAACGCTTGTCATGCTGGTCATGGGCCTGGCCGGAGAGTTGCTGATCGGCATAACCATAGGCATGAGCATCCAATTCGTATTTACCGGTATTGAATTCGCCGGGCAGATAGCGAGCTTCCAGATGGGGCTCGGCATGGCGAGCGCTTACGACCCGTTGAACAGTTCCCAGACGGCCATTCTCGGGGAGATGATGAGCTTCCTCACCTTGCTTATTTTTTTGAGCGTAAACGGCCACTTGATGATAATAATGGTTCTCAGAAAGAGTTTTGAGGTCATTCCACCCTACGGATTCCGCCTTAGCGGAGCCTTCATGGAAAACTTCATATTATTTTCGCGGGAGATATTCATTCTTGCGGTGAAGTTCTCGGCCCCTGTAGTGGCGATACTCGTATTCATAAACGTAGCCCTCGGGATAATGGCCCGTTCAGTTCCGCAGTTGAACATGTTTGTAGTCGGGTTTGCGATAACAATATTAATAGGGTTTGTAATGATAGCCATTTCAATGCCTGCTTTTGAGGCCGCCCTTATAGCGGTTTTCGACAGAATGTGGCAGGGAGTGTTCAATCTGACCGGAGCGATGCATCATGCCTGAAGACGACGGCGAACGAACAGAACAACCTACATCGCGAAGACGCGAGCAGGCGGCTGAAGAAGGCAATTTCGCCGTCTCCAGGGAATTGAACACCTTCTTTGTCGTCCTTGGCGGACTTATTGTCCTGTA